>CAVDQR010000027.1:6646-12682 GCA_963611065.1 Bacteroides ovatus | reverse complement strand
TCCCGCTACTTCGAGTCGTTCGGGAAGGAGTTCTCCTTCGGGGACGGGTACTACAGCCACTACGGCATCATCATGTTCGCGCCCGGAGATTCCTCCACATAATCGTTATTAGAATCCTCCCGCTAACCTCGCGCATAGAAGGTCTGCGAATGGACAGGCAAACCGTCGAGAGGGTTGCGCGCACGGCGCACATCAAGCTCACCGAGGACGAGCTGGAAAGGTACAGCAAGGACTTGGGAGACATCCTCGGGTACTTCGAGCTACTGGACGAGGCGCCCGAATGCGATTCCTACGGCATCGACCCCATCGGGGTGGCCGACATCACCAGGGAGGACGAGCCGGAGGTACGCTTCGACTCCGACGCCCTGCTCAGGGACATGAACACGTACGAGAGGTACGTCAGGGGGCCGAGGCTCTCATGACGATGGCATCGGTCCTGGCCTCCCTGAAGGAGACCAACGCGAAGTACGGCATGTTCCACACCATGACCACGGATACGGATCCGGGGGATGCGAGGTTCCTGTTCTCCGCCAAGGACAACCTGACCTCGTACGACATGGAGACCTGCGCCGGATCGAAGGTCCTGCAGGGATATCACCCCGTGTTCGATGCGACCTGCATCGCACGCATGAGGGAGGCCGGCGGGAAGCTCATCGGCAAGACCAACATGGACGAGTTCGGGTTCGGGACGTTCTCGGCGAACTCGGCATACGAGGTCCCCAGGAACCCGTTCGACCTGGAGAGGGCGTGCGGCGGATCCTCCGGAGGATCGGCGTGCGCCGCCATGGCCATCGAGGACCATGTTTCGATCGGGGTCTCCACGGGAGGATCGATCTGCTGCCCCGCGAGCTTCTGCGGGGTGTACGGGATCGCGCCCACCTACGGCAGGGTCTCCAGATACGGCCTCATCGACTACGGGAACTCGCTGGACAAGATCGGCATCCTGTCGGCGAAAGCTGGGGACCTCAGGGAGTACGTCACGATCATGGCCGGGAAGGACGAGATGGACCCCACCTCGTGCATCCAGCCCGAACTGAGGAACGAGAAGAGGAGGATGAAGAGCGTCGCCGTCCCGAAGGACGGGATGGTCGGACTGTCGGACGACGTCGAGTCCGCGTTCAAGGATGCGTTGGAATCCCTCAGGTCCATGGGGATCGATGTCGAGGAGGTCGACATGCCCTCGTTCAAGTACGCCATCCCGGCGTACTACGTCATAGCGACATCGGAAGCGTCCACCAACCTCGCCAGGTACGTGGGGATGAGGTACGGCGACCAGGAGGGCGACCTGTCGCTCAAATTCGACGATTACTTCTCGTCCATCCGTTCCAGGGACTTCGGGGACGAGGCCAAGAGGAGGATCCTCCTCGGGACGTTCACCAGGATGGTCGGGTACCGCGACAGGTACTACGCCAAGGCCAGGCAGGTCAGGCAGCTGGTCATCGACGACTACAGGCGCATCATGGAGACCCACGATGCCGTCCTCACCCCCACCATGCCCTTCGCCGCACCCAGGTTCGACGACATCGCCAAGATGACGGCGCTGGAATCCTACAAGGCCGATTACCTCACCGTCCCGCCGAACCTCGCCGGGAACCCCCATCTCAACGTCCCCTGCGGGTACGACGGCAACGGGATGCCCATCGGCATGCAGTTCGTCGCCAACCACTGGGACGAGGATGTGCTGTTCACCATGGCAGAGGAATGGGAGAAGACGTTCGAGCTCAGGAGGCCTGCCCAATGAAGATAGGATTGGAGATACACGTCCAGCTCCCCACCAGGAGCAAGATGTTCTGCTCCTGCCCCACCACCGAGGCCGAGGGACCGAACACCCACGTCTGCCCCACATGCCTGGGGATGCCGGGATCCAGACCCGTTCTCAACAGGAAGGTGCTGGAGTACGGCATAATGCTCGCCAAGATGCTCGGATGCAGGGTCAACGACGTCACCTGGTTCTCCAGGAAGACGTACTTCTACCCGGACATGTCGAAGAGCGTCCAGATCACCCAGTACGACAACCCGATCGGGGAAGGGGGCGTGTACTATCTCGACGGCAAGAAGCCCATCAGGATCACCAGGATCCACGTCGAGGAGGATCCGGGGAAGACCAAGAGGGTCGGCGACCTGTCGTCCCTGGTCGATTACAACCGCTCCGGGATCCCCCTGGCGGAGATCGTGACGGAACCCGACCTGTCGAGTCCCGCCGAGGCCAGGGAGTTCCTGAAGCAGCTCATCGAGGACATCCGCCACGTCATCGACCTCCCGGGCGACGGGGAGCGCAGCATCCGCTGCGACTGCAACATATCCGTCGGAGTGGAGAGGTGCGAGGTGAAGAACGTCACCGGGCTCAGGAACGTGGAGCGCGCCCTGACGTTCGAGGTGATCCGTCAGACCAAGATCCTCCGCGCCGGAGGGAAGATCGACAGGGAGACCAGGCGCTTCGACGAGGAGCGCGGGGTGACGATCTCGGTCAGGAAGAAGGAGTTCGAGGCCGACTACGGCTACATCGACGAGCCCGATCTCGGTATCTACCGCATCAAGGAGCTGGCCGACTCGATAAAGATCAAGGAGAGCCCCCAGAAGATGGCCCTCAGGATGGCGTCCCAGTACGGCATCGACCAGAAGATGGCGAAGCAGCTCATCTCCACCTCGATGGACCTGGCGGACCTGTTCGAGAGGGTCGCCGGCACCATGGGCAAGCAGGAGGCGGTCAAGTGGATCGCCGGACCCGTGAGCGCCAACTGGAAGGCGCTGGATTCGTCCAAGGCGGATCCCGAAGGCGTGGTGCCCATAATCGAGAGGTTCGCCAAGGGCGAGATCACCGACACCGAGTGCGGCATCCAGATCAAGTGCCTCATGACCGGCGAGGATGCCGAATCCGCCGGGAAGGCCGCCGGGGACCTCGACGAGATGATCAACGGGTTCATCGACCAGAACCCGGGAGTCGTCGCCGATTACCAGAAGAACGACAAGGCCGCCAACAAGATCATCGGCCAGGTCATGAAGGCCACCTCCGGGGCGTACTCGTCCGCGGAAGTGGTCGAAGCCGTCAAGAGGCTCATAGAGGCCAGGTTCTGAAACGGGGCATCGCCCCATTCCGCCGTCGGACCGGCGTCCGACGGCACCATACATCTTCTTCCATAATACAGATAAATGCGATTGGATGATGCGTCCGACATGGATTCCATTCTCATCGTGGCCCACGGGTCCTCCGAGGACCTCAACGGCGACGCCGCACCCATGTTCGCAGAAAGCCTCTCCGCCTCCCTCGGGAGGAAGGTGCATCACGCGTACAAGGGTGAGAAGGAACCCACGCTGGAATGCGCCCTGAAGGATATCTCCGAGGAGAAACCTGACAGGATCGTCGTCCTCCCGCTGTTCTTCGCCCCCGGGATCTTCGCCGACAGATTCGTTCCCAAAATGTTCGGGCTCGGACCCGGCGAACGCCGCGGGAGGATGGAACTGGATGGGAGGGAGGTCGACATCGTCATCGCCGAGGCCTTCGGCATCCGGCCCGGCATGAGGGCCGTCATGGAAGGGATCGTGAGATCCCGTGCACCGGAGGACGGGAAGACCGTTGTCGTCCTGATCGGGCACGGCTCCAAGGACCCCGCCAACAGGAACACGGTGGAGCTCAACGCGGGATACGTCAGGGACCTGGGGTACGAGACGGTCTGCTGCTACAACGAGTTCGACTCCCCCACCGTCGAGGAGGGGATGGAGCGGGCGAAGGCGACGGGATGCGACAGCATCCTCGTCATCCCCATGTTCACCTCCTCGAGCCACCACTCCGTGGTCGAGATCCCGGAGAAGCTGGGGCTCGGCGTCGGACAATCGGAGGGCGTTGTAGGACAGGTACGTCTGATCTACGCTAAAGAGGTCGGACTGTCCCCCGGTATGGAGGACGTACTCCTCGAAGAGTACCGCTCCCTGCAGCGATCGGTACAGCTTCTTCCGGATGATGCAGTAATCGAGCGCGTAGAACGCGACGAGATAGGCGAGCATCACGGCCACCGATATCCAAGGCACGTCCCATCCCAGAGCGGATGCGCGTATGACCTCCGACGAGTGGGTCAACGGTAGGGCCCACACGACGTCCCCCACTACGGTCGGAAGCGCGCTGACCGAGAAGATGGTCCCGCAGAGGAAGGTCATCGGCATGATGACCAGGCTGGTGAACACGTTCAACGAGACGCTGGACTTCGCCAGCAGACCCGCGGCCACCCCCAGCAGGGAGAACATGATGCACGACAGGAGGAGGGACACCACGGTCCCGAACCCCAACACCAGGTCGGGAGTGAGGAACAACCCCAGGACCAGCAGGATCGAACTGCCGATCAGTCCCCTGAGCATCCCGATGACCGCCTTCCCGAACACTATGGACGAGGTGTGCATCGGACTGAGGATCAACTCGTCGAAGCTCGTGTGGAACAGCCTCTGTATGATGATCTTCTGAGCCGTCGATGTGAATCCGGCGGTCATGGAGGTCATCGCCACTATCCCCGGGATCGCGTACGCCACGTAGCTCACCCCCGCTTCGGTGTCCCCGGACCTCATCCCGTATGCGAACGCCACGAGGTACAGCAGCGGTCCGACCATCGCCGAGATGATCGTCTCCGGCAGATGCCTCCTCAGGAAGCACAGGTCGCCGTACGCGACCCTGCAGACCTCGCTCAGGAAGTACATCGGATCGTGCCTCCGGTGATCTCCAGGAAAGCGTCCTCCAGGGTGGTCTTCCTGACCACGGTGTTGTGCTCCCCCGCATGCGCGTCGGCGGCCGCCATGGCGGATCCCCTGTCGGGGAAGAATGTCAGCGACACCTCGTCGCAGTCCTCGTCGGTGCGGACCATGACGAACCTGCCCACGGACGACACGAGCTCGTCCGGGGAGCCTTCGGCGATGAGACGGCCCCTGTCGATTATCCCGATCCTGTCGCAGAGCGATTCGGCCTCGTAGATGTAGTGGGTGGTGAGGAATATCGTGGTCCCCTGCCTGTTCAGGGCGCGGATCATCCTCCACAGGAGGTTCCTGGACTGGGTGTCCAGGCCCGTGGTCGGCTCGTCCATGAACAGGACCTCCGGGTCGTGGATCATCGAGCACACGATTGCCACGCGCTTCTTCCATCCGCCCGAGAGGTTGGCGACCAGGTCGTCCAACCTGCCGGTGAGCTCCATGGTGTCGCACAGCTCCATCATGCGCCTCTTGGACTCCTTGAGCGACATGCCCTGCATCAGAGCGTGATGGATGATGTTCTCCCGGACGGAGATGTCCTTGTCCAGGCTGTGCTGCTGCTGGATGATCCCGATGCTCCTGCGGGCCGCGATGTAGTCCTTGGACGTCTCGTGCCCGTCGATCCACACCGTACCCGATGTAGGACGCTCCATGGTGGTCAGCATGCGGACCGTCGTGGTCTTCCCGGCGCCGTTCGGACCGAGGAACCCGTAGATCTCGCCCCGCCTGACCTCGAGATCGATGCCGTCCACGGCCTTCAGATCGCCGAAGGATTTGCGGAGACCCTCGCAACGGATGACCGCGTCATCCCGAACGGACCCATCGGACGAACCTGACATCATGGGAGGTCCTCCCGATCATTGGCCGACGGCCGTTCTTCCGGGCACGACGACCTCGAAATCGCCGTCGTCGTCCAGCACCTCGCCGGAATTGTCGACGAGGATCATATGCGGACGACCGTTGTCGTCGATGATCCTGGCATCCACGCCGTACACCACCTTGAGGTTCTCCTCGGTGATGACCTCGGAAGGCTTCCCCACGGCGTATATCCCTCCGTTCAGGAGGAACATGATATTGTCGGAATACTTCGCCGCGATGTTGATGTCGTGGCTGATCATGACGATGAGCATGTTCTTCTGACGGGACAGGCGCCTCAGCATGCGCGTGATCTCCAGCTGATACTTGATGTCCAGATTGGAGGTCGGCTCATCGAGGAACAGGATCCTCGGATCCTGGGCTATGCCTCTCGCCAGCATGACCTTCTGGTGCTGTCCTGCGGACAGTTCGTTGAAGAACCTGTCAGCCAGG
>CAVDQR010000027.1:1459-6636 GCA_963611065.1 Bacteroides ovatus | reverse complement strand
GATTAGGTTTTCCTAATGCACCATAATGGTGATTTGATGGACAAAAGTATGACTATGAAGATCGCGGCGGTCGTCGTCGTGGTCATCGTTATCGCCGCCGCGGCGGTCATCATGCTCAACAAGGGCGGGAAGGACCCCGAGGCGGGAGTCGTCGAAGTCGGCTCCATCTACGGAAACGTGGACGGCAACGGCTACATCGACGACACCGACGTCAGGATCGTCCAGGAAGTCCTGGACGGAAAGAAGAACCTCGCCGACTGGCCTCTGGCCGACGCCAACGCCAACGGAAAGATCGACGACGAGGACCTGGAGATCGTGAAGAAGCTCGCCAATGGGGAGAAAACCACGGCCAGCGTCTCCGACTACTACGGGGAGGTCATCAAGGTCAACTTCCCCCTGAGCAACTATGCCGTCATGGGCGGCACCAACATGAGGACCGTCGTCGACGTCCTCGGACTCGATGACGGGATGCTCGCCTGCGGGACCACCAAGTACATCAGTTCCGCACTGGACAAGAACCTCTACGACAAGATGCAGAGCGGTGCCATCGCCACCCTCAACTCGAGCCTGAAGACCGAGGACGTCAACACCCTGACCAAGCTCGGAGTGACCACCGTCATCTCCGAGGACAGCGGGATGTCCTCCGAGGACGAGATCGTGAAGACCCTGAACAACCTCGGCATCTCCTTCCTCGAGCTCAACGCCAAGGATCTGACGATGACCATGAAGACCACCAGCACCCTCGGCATCCTCTCCGGGAACGAGGACAAGGCCGAGAAGTACAACGACTGGACCATGGACATCATGGACACCATCAAGAAGAAGGAGGGCGACAAGTGGGGCACCGCCACCGTTCTGTGCGTCACCATGTCCAACTCCGTGAGCGGAACCGAGTCCGACTACTACGCGGCCACCCAGGAGGTCGGAGGCAAGAACCTCGCCGATTGGCCCGATAAGACCAGAAAGTTCGATACCGGCCAGACTTGGCTCTTCGATTCGAAATACAACGCGGACTTCCTGTTCCACTTCAAGTCCATGTCCTACCCCGAGGCCCCCGCCGAATCGGACGTTAACAATTACATTGGCTTCTTCAAAGACACCTACACCTACAAGGAGGCCAACGGCTACTACCTCATCAACGGGGTCCTTCCGCTGCCCGTGAGGAACGCCATCATGGCCCAGACCATGTACAGCGACTGCTTCGACGAGGGCTGGGCCCAGTCCCTCCTCCAGGAGTACGTCGACGAGTTCCTCGGAGTCGACTACGACACCTCCACCGGCCAGTACATCTGGCACCCCACCGCCTGATCAAACCATGCGGGGCGCGATGCCCCGCGACCTTTCTCGGAGAATCCCCTATGACGACCCTTCAGACGATCGGAATGGATTTCGGCTACACCCGGGACACGGACATCCTGAAAGGGATCGACCTGGAGATGTGCAATCCCCAGCTCATATCCGTCATAGGGCCCAACGGAGCCGGCAAGACCACCTTGATACACTGCCTCAACAAGCTCCTGTCCCCCACCAGGGGCACGGTGCTGATCGACGACAGGGATGTGTCGGGATACAAGGCCAAGGAGCTGGCGAAGAAGATCGGGTATGTTCCGTACACCTCCGGCGACAGCTTCCCGATGTCCGTCGTGGACACCGTCCTGATGGGGAGGAACCCGCACAAGAAATGGAACACCCTGCACGAGGACATGAAGATCGTCGAGGAGGCGCTGGAGATGATGGACATCTCCGACCTCGCGATGCGCCCGTTCAACGAGCTGTCCGCCGGACAGCATCAGAGGGTCATGCTGGCCCGCGGATTGGCGCAGCAGCCCGAGGTGCTCCTGCTGGACGAACCGACGGCCAACCTGGACATCAAGCACCAGATGGACGTCATCCGCCTGCTGAAGAAGCAGTCGGTCCTCAAGGGGATAATGGTCGTGATGATCAGCCACGACATCAACATCGCCGCGAAGTACTCCGACAACATCATCATGATGAGGGACGGGGAGATCTTCGCGGTCGGGACTCCGCAGGACGTCATCACCGCGGAGAACATCAAAGCGGTCTACGGGGTGGACTCCCAACTCATCGACCACGGCGGGAGACCGCACGTGATCCTGGAGGACCTGGACTTCGGCGAGGAGGACGCGAAGACGCTGGAGGGCTCGTATGTCGTCTCCGGAAGCCGTCGAGGCCGTCGACCCCTCCTCCCTGGAGGGGAGGTATGCCAGCAGCGCGAAGACGAAGATCCTCTTCATGGGCGTCTGCGCCGTTATAATATTGATTATAGCCGGGGCCGCGCTCTCGATCAACGGACGCGACCTCGGGTTCCTGGAGTCGTACCGCGTCATCATAGACCACATACTGGGGAAGACGTACGAGCTCCACAGCACGGAGTGGGTGGACGACTACATGATGTGGAACGTCTACCTCCCGCGCATAGTCATGGGGATCGCCATAGGCGCCGGTCTGGCGATGTGCGGCGTCGCCATGCAGAGCGTCATGAACAACCCCCTGGCGGACGCCTACACCACAGGGGTGTCCGACGGAGCCTGCTTCGGAGCGGTGGCGGCCATCGTCACCGGATTCACGTTCTCCAGCACCCTGGGCTCCATGGGCATAATGGTGAACGCCTTCATCGGCGGCCTGGTGCCCGCATTCATCCTCATAGGTCTGTCCAACATCATCCGCATGAGCCCCGCGACCATGATCCTCGTGGGGATCGCGCTTTCCTACATCTTCAGCGGGATGGAGACCATGATCATGGTCACCACCGACGCCGACACCCTGAAGGATGCCTACCTGTGGCAGATCGGGTCCCTCGGCGACATCATGTCATGGGACAAGTGCCTCATCCCGACCTGCATCGTCATCGTGTCCGGGATCGTGCTCTGGCTGTGCAGCTCCAGGCTCAACCTCCTCGCATTGGGGGACGACAGCGCCAAGAGCCTCGGATTGGACGTCCGCACGTTCAAGACCATCATCATGATCATCGCATCCCTGTCGATAGCCGTCCTCGTGAGCTACGTGGGGATCATCGGATTCATAGGCCTGGTGGCCCCGCACGCCGCCAGGATGATTCTCGGAGGGAACAACCGCTACGTGATCCCCGCATCCGCCCTGCTCGGTTCGATGCTCGTGCTCGTGGCCGACCTGGTCGCCCGCACCGTCATCGCACCCGACGAGCTGCGCGTCGGAGTGGTCATATCCATGATCGGGGCGCCGGTGTTCCTGTACCTCATATTGAGCAAGAAGAAGCACTACGGGGAGGTGTTCCGATGGAGGAGAACCTCTCCCCGCTGGAGCTGCGGTGCAGGAGCGTCAACAGGAAGAAGGTCCTCATCGCCGGCCTGACCCTGGCGATCGCCGCGTGCGTGTCCTTCGGCTCGATATTCCTCTCTCAGCTGAGCTCCATAACCCCTGACGTCGTCTGGAACGTCCTCTCGGCGCATTACCACGGCAACACCGTCGATGACAGGATCGCCGAACTCGTCGTTTGGGAGTACAACGTGCCCCGCGCGATCATGGGAGTGGTCTGCGGAGCCGGATTGGCCGTAGGAGGGGCGGTCATGCAGTCGCTCATGCGCAACCCCCTGGCTGACCCGTATACCACCGGTGTCGCATCCGGAGCGTCCTTCGGGGCCGCGCTGATGTTCATCCTGGGGCTCTCGCTGATCCCCACAGGGAACAACTACAACCTCTCCGTCACGCTGAACGCCATCATCCTGGCGATGGTGCCCACCATCGCCATCGTGCTGATATCCAAGCACAAGAGGATCACCCCCACGACGATGATCCTCGCCGGGATCGCCATAATGTACATCTTCAGGGCGACCACGTCGCTCATGACCACCCTGGCGGATCCGGAGAACGTGGAGATGCTGTACACCTGGAACGTCGGATCCCTCGGCCCCGCATCATGGGACAACGTGTGGATCGTCACCGGCGTGGTGCTGGTGTCCCTGGTGCTTCTCCAGCTCTTCTCGAGGGATATCGGCGTCATGACCTGCGGGGACAGGAGCGCCACCAGCCTCGGGGTCGAGGTGAAGCGCGTCCGCGCGGTATCGCTCTTCATCGTCGCCGTGATGACCGCCACGATGGTGGGATTCACCGGGACGATCGGATTCATGGGACTCGTGGCCCCTCATGTGGCCAGGATATTCGTAGGATCCAACGTGAAGTACCTGATACCCTGCTCGGCGGCCATCGGAGCGCTCATCCTGATCTGCGCCGACTGCGTGGCGAAGGTCCTGATCGGAATCCCCGTGGGAGTGGTGACCTCGATAATCGGAGGGCCCATCTTCATCATCCTGCTCATCAAGGGGGCCAAGAAGGTCTGGTTCTGACCCCTTGGTCCTCCTGAACGCCAGGAAAAGGACGATGCCCATGGCGGCAACCGCCGCGAATACGAGGGCCCACGAGGCGTAATCCGTGTCATCCACGGGTACCATCTCGGAGAACTCGTTCTCGCCGGTCTTGTAGAACATCCTGGTGGCATCCCCCTCCCTCTCCTCGGAGGGTTTCAATGTGATGCCGTCGATCTCGAAGTAATCGCCGTCGAAGAGCAGTTCGGTCAGGGCCTCGTCCGGTTCCAGAACGAGTCCGACGCCGTCCATGCCCTCGGAGAAGTTGATGATCGCCAGACAGGGATCGTCCGCTATCCTGAGGTTCGAATCCTCGAATGAGACAGGGAACATTATGCTTGTGGCCTTGGCGAGGTGCGACAGGGCGTCGTACTCCGCGTTCCTAGCCCCGTCGGCTATGAGGACGTCCCCGTCGTACCCCCAGGGGACGGCCTTCAGCGTCTCGCCGTCCGCGGAGTAGAGGAACCCCTCCCCGTCCACCGACAGGTGTTGATTCTCCTCGCGGAGCACGAACTCCGTGAGGTCGGCCGCCTTACCGTCTCCCAGGGAGACGGACGAAACCGTGCCCGGGAGGGTCATCGTCGAGATGCCGTCCCAGCCCTTCCCGACGGAGACCGCGGCGACCTCGTATTCCCGGCCGTCGTACTCCACGCTGTCGGGGACATCCGCGATGCCGCCCGGGATGCTGCCGACGATGTCGGTGACCGTCGCCGTGGAAGTCTCCTCGTCAATGATGAATGCGAACGTCCCGTCGTCGCCCGAAGGGGCGTCGCCGTCGGACGGCTGGATGGAGAAGGATGCGCATACCAGCAGGAT
>CAVDQR010000027.1:0-1392 GCA_963611065.1 Bacteroides ovatus | reverse complement strand
GCGAACGTCCCGTCGTCGCCCGCAGGGGCGTCGCCGGCGGACGGCTGGATGGAGAAGGATGCGCATATCAGCAGGATCGCGAACAGTCCGATGACGACTTTGCGTGCCATGCTATCCGCCGGATGCGCCATAAGGTTGTATCCGAGGGGCCCGGAGGCCCCCCGGGGTTCAGATGTCCTCGTCGCCGCCGTCGACGTCGCCGAGGTCCAGGTCCCCCGCGAGGGAGATGATCTGCAGCTCCTCGAGCTTCTCGTCGGCGACCTTCTCGGGGGACCCGTCGAGCAGGGATACGGCCCTCTTGTTCTTGGGGAACGCGATGACCTCCCTGATGGTGTCCTTGTTCAGCAGGATGGCGCACAGCCTGTCCACGCCGATGGCGATGCCTCCGTGCGGGGGCGCGCCGAAGCTCAGGGCCTGCACGAAGAACCCGAAGTTCTCCTCGATCCTCTGGTCGTCCAGTCCGAGCTTGTGGAACACCGCCCTCTGGAGGTCGGCGTTGTGGATACGGAGCGATCCGGATCCGAGCTCGTTGCCGTTCAGGCACAGATCGAAGCAGGCGCCTCCGACGTAATCGTCGTCCAGGTCGTTCTCGGGCAGGACGAACGGGTGGTGGAACGCGTCGTACTTCCCGGAGACGGGGTCGATCTCGAACATGGGGCACTGGTCCATCCAGAAGAACTGGTAGACGTCCTGGGGCACCAGTCCCAGGTCCTCGGCGACCTTCTTCCTCAGGAACCCTCCGCCCTCGTAGGTGGCCTTCCAGGGTCCGGCGATGAGGAACAGCAGGTCGCCCTCCTCCACGCCCATCCTCTCCTTGATCGCGTCGAGGATCTCGGGCGTGAAGTACTTCACGATGTTGCTGTCCAATTTCCCATCCACGCACCTCATCCAGGTGAGTCCTCCGAGCCCGACCTTCTTCGCGTAGGAGATGTAGCGGTCGACCTCGTTCCTGCCGATGCTGCCCTTGGAGATGGAGTTCTTGATGTTCATTCCGGCGACGATGCCGCCCTCGGACAGGATGTTCTGGAAGATCTTGTACGGGACGTCCTTCACGACATCGGTCAGCTTGACGAACTCCAGGCCGTACCTCATGTCCGGCTTGTCGGATCCGAAGCGCTCCATGGCGTCGCGGTAGGCGATGTGGGGGAACGGGGTCTTGAGCTCCGATCCGTACAGTCCCTTCCACACGTAGGCCATCAGGCCCTCGATCATGTCCTGGATGTCCTTCATGTCCACGAAGGACATCTCCATGTCCAGCTGGGTGAACTCGGGCTGCCTGTCCTTCCTGGAGTCCTCGTCGCGGAAGCACCTGGCGACCTGGTAGTACCTGTCCATCCCGCCGACCATCAGCATCTGCTTGAAGAGCTGGGGGCTCTGGGGGAGGGCGTAGAA
>CAVDQR010000026.1:3198-12874 GCA_963611065.1 Bacteroides ovatus | reverse complement strand
CCCCGTACACGGTCCGGAGATTCCCTTCCGTGATGACCTCCTGCGGGGTGCCGATGTCGAATATCTTGCCCTGATACATCAGTATGACCTGATCCGCGAATTTCGCCGCGATGTTGATGTCGTGGCTGATCATGATGATCAGTATGCCTCTCTCGACGGACAGCCTCTTGAGCATCTTGGTGACGTCGAGCTGATGCCTGACATCCAGATTGGACGTCGGTTCATCCAGGAGCAGCACCTTGGGCTCCTGGACCAGACCTCTGGCCAGCATGACCTTCTGGTGCTGTCCCGCGGACAGTTCGTTGAAGGGCCTCATCGCCAGATGGGAGATGCCCAGCATCTTCAGCGTGTCATACACGATGTCGAGGTCCTGGTCCATCGTGTTCCACTTGGCGTGGGGATGGCGGCCCATCATGACGGTGTCCACGACGGTCAGGGGGAAGGTGTCGTTGGCGGAATATGGGACGTACCCCATCTCCTTCGACAGCTCCTTGATGGTTATCCCGTCGAGATTCTTCCCGTCGATGAACACGGAACCAGAATCGGGCTGGAGGATTTTGTTCATGCAGTGGATCAGAGTGGATTTCCCCACCCCGTTCGGCCCCAGGATCGAAACGAATCCCGGCCCCCTGATGTCCAGATTGATGTTATCTAGAACAGGTAGGCTCGAGTATGAGAAAGAAACGCCTTCGATCGTGACCTGCATGATTTCGCCTTGTTGGACGAATAATCCTACTCCGTAATATAACCAGCATCCGGAACCGTCGCGTTTCGCCGTGTCTAAAAAGGTTCAATCTCTCCTAATACCAACCAATATAACAGTAGGACGCATCGTCCAACTCCAACCCCTTAACAACGTGATTCCAATGAGCGACATTATCGTGATAGAGGACCTCGTCAAGACGTTCGACGGTAAAACCGCCGTCGACCATCTCGACCTGAGGATCCGTGACGGGGAGCTGTTCGGCTTCCTGGGCCCGAATGGGGCCGGTAAGACTACCACGGTCAGGTGCATAGCCACGCTCACGAACTTCGATTCCGGGAGGATAACCGTGGACGGCTTCGACCTCCTCAAGGACCCGATCGAGGCGAAGGAGAGGATGGGCGTGATCCAGCAGCAGGTCTCGCTGGACAAGGACCTGACCATCAGGGAGAACATGATCGCCCACGCCATGTACCATATGATGGGCAAGAAGGAGCGCGAGGCCAAGATCCAGGAGCTCTCCGACTACTTCGGCCTGGAGGAGTACCTGGATTCCCCGGTGGACTCCCTCTCGGGCGGGTGGAAGAAGCGCGCCGCCATCGTCTGCGCCATGCTCCACAGCCCCAGGGTGCTGTTCCTCGACGAACCCACCTCCGGACTGGACATCAACGCCCGCAGACTGCTGTGGGACGTCGTCAGGAACCTCCACGCCCGCGGGACCACCGTCATGCTCACCACCCATTACATCGAGGAGGCGGAGGCATTGTGCGACAGGGTCGGCATCATCGACCACGGGAAGATCATCGCTCTGGACACCCCGAAGAACCTGTGCGAGAGCGTGGGATCCGTCGCCGTCGAATACATGGAGAACGACCGCACCTCCTACAGGTACTTCAAGAACCGCGAGGACGCCAACGCCTTCGCGTCGACCATCGGCGGGGACACGGACGTCACGATCAGGAAGACCAACCTGGAGGACGTGTTCGTCGAACTCACCGGCAAATCCGTGGGGGGACAGAAATGAGCAACTTCCTGAAGCAGGTCTACTACGTCGCCTGGGGCGACCTGATGTTCATGAAGCACAACATCCTGAACATCCTGCTCATGAGCGTCATGAGCCCGATCCTGTATCTCGTGGCGTTCGGGTTCGGTCTCAGGACGGGGACCACGGACATCGGCGTCTCGTACGTTTCCTTCGTGATCCCCGGTATCGTGGCGCTGTCGTCGCTGAACTCGTCGTTCTCGTCCACATCGACGAGGATGAACGTGCAGAGGCTGTATTACAGGAGCTTCGACGAGATGATGATGTGCCCGCTGAGCCTCCACGCGATCGTCTGGGGCAAGTGCATGCTCGGATTGATCCGCGGATTGTTCGGCTGCTTCCTGCTGTACGGGCTGGGATTGGCGCTCGGTGCCGCCGGGATCGGAGGGATGGAGCTCTGCCTCACCCCCCTGTTCGTGGTGTGCACGGTCATGTCGTGCATCGTGTTCTCGTTCCTCGGGATGGCTTCCGCGCTCATCGCGAAGTCCCATGCCAGCCTGGCCACGTTCAACAGCCTGATCATCCTGCCCATGACGTTCCTGTGCGGTACGTTCTTCTCCGTGTCCGCGCTGCACCCGGTCTTCCAGGGCATCCTGTACTGCCTCCCGCTCACCTACTCGAGCGAGATCATCAGAGCAGCTGCGCTGCCCGACTTCCTGGACTTCAACTGGCTGTGCTTCATCGCGCTGTTCGCGTGGGGCGTTGCCTTCTACATCCTGGACTGGTGGCTTCTCAAGACCAGGAAGGTCTGAACCTCCAAACGCGGGGGATTCCCCCGCATCTTCCTTCTCAGCTTCCCCTGACCCCGTGGAGTATCTCGTCGAGGATGTACAATGCACCGCGTGTGCCGTAGACGGGACGCGGGAGGATGTCATCCAATCCCATCGACGAGTATCCTATCGGGATGCCCGCGAGGCATTGGCCGGAGACCTTCATGGTCAGGGCGGTCACGCCTTCGCACAGTACGATGCCTGACGGGACGGGCTCCCTGTCCCATGCGTAGCCGAATCCGGTGTCTTGGAGGAACTTCCGTATGGCCTGGACCTCCTCCGGATCCCCTCCGTCGTCGGCCTTGACGGCCTCCGGGGCCATCGCCAGGTACCGGTAGAGCCATTCCGTCAGGGGTCTGACGACCGAGGCCGTCCCGGCGACGGAGAACGACAATCCGCGGATCCTGAGGGCGTTGTACCTCATGCCGGTGAACCTCTCGTAGACGAGGTCCCTGCACCTCTTCACCCTCTGCAACGCTTCCGACGGGTCCCTTCCGGTGGCCTCCGCCACGGCCCTGATCCACGCTTCGGTGGCATCGAAGCCGACCGGGGCCCCGGCGGGGGAACGGATCGTCCCCACTCCGCGGCGCTCGTACCATTCCAAAAGTCCGGAGCACATCTCCGGGCAGACGACGATGTTGAACTCCGCGTTCACGGAATCGACCATCTCCTTCACGGACGAGCCGGCTCCGGGCACGCAGATCACCTCCAATCCCATGGATTGGACGATCCCCTCCAGCTCCTCGCGGGCGGCCCTCCAGTCCTTGTCCATCAACGATAGTCCAAGAATGTTGACCGTGCCCTTCCGTTCGGTCCTCTCAGGAGGATCCAGGAACTCCATCACCTCCTCCAGCGTCTTCCCGCACGCCTCCGGCGCGGGGACGGACGCCGTAGGGACGGTGACGCGCATCGCTATGCCGCCCAGATCGTTGTCCCGGATGGCGCGGTCGTGGTCGTCGCCTATCAGCGCCGCCCCGGGAGAATCTATGACTGCGATGAGCGACGGGGACCTCGCCCCGACCGCACCCAATCCCTCCTCCGACTTGTAGAAGGCGCCGTTGATGTAGTCGTACTCGTCCAGATAGGTGGACGGGACCCTCGGATATCCGTAGTAATAGGGGGTGAACGAACCCCTGTCGGGGTCCTCCCTGGGATAGACCGCTGTCGACAGCACCATGTGCCTGATCCTGCACCCTCCGGGCCCGTGCAGCATGACCGCCGCATCGGAGATGCCCTCGATCGCCATGATCGCGCCCGTCAGACCGTCCGGCAATGTCCTCATCGGTACCCCTCCCTCCATCCCTCCGTCGCCGGAAGGCGCATGGTGTTCTCCAGATACCCGATGTACTCGAACACCTGCCTGTATCCGACCCCGATCCTGCTGAGCTTGGCGAAGCTGGTGCCTTCGGGCACCGGTTTGACTATATCGCTTATCAGAAGGTCCGGACGCAGCTCCGCGAGGTCCCTCGACAGGTCCTCGTCCGTATAGTCGGGAGTGACGTCGTACCTGGAGTCGGGACGTCCGCCGGCCTTCCTCGGACTGGGGGCGAAGCCCACCTTCAGGACCTCCGCGCCGACGTCGTTCAGCGTGTCTATGAGCCAATCGGGGTTGGCGCCCAGCTTCCATGTGACCAGGATCCTGACGCCCTCCATCCTCGGACGGTGCACCTCCACGAGGGAATCGTACTCCTCCCGCGCCCTGGCGACCTCCTTTTCAGCGTCGTCGGTCTTCCCGGTGAAGCGCCCCATCTCCCTCACCCATCCGATGTAATCGTGGATGCCGACGGGCATCACGGCCGGGAACGGCCGCCTTCCCGTACGGGATGTTATCATGGCCATCATGTCCCTGGCGTTGCGGTTGTCGCCCATCAGGATGTCCGTCATGCCCCTGCACAGCTGTTCGGGCGGCGCGGGCGAGCAGTCGTCCAGGAACCTGCAGTTTACCTTCAATCCGAACGCGGAGAGCATATCGTCCAGCGCCTTGGAATGCGCCTTGGACTGGATGTCGAAGAACGATGCGGAGACGAGGTTGACCAGGCCGTCCTCCGGCTGTACCGACGGATCTATGCGATCCGCTATGGCCTCAGCGGCCATCATGAAGCCGTCGTTGTACTCGCCCATGATGTCCCCGTCGGTCTTGACGAGCATCACTCCGATGCCGGGATGGGTGGACTCGAACTCCCTGACGATGCTGTCGCAGTCGTCTCCGATGATTCCGGGCATGCATGTGGTCACCACAGCGATCCTCCGGAATCCTTCCGATGCGACGGATTCCAAGGAATCCTTCAGGAACCTCCCGCCTCCGAATATCGAGGCGGATTCGTCCATCTGAGTACATCTCAGGTTCCTGTTCGGCGGACGGTCGTATAGACCGCGCTCGTAGAGGTCCAGGATCGCCTTAGCACGGGTCGTGGCCATGAGATAGGCGCAGCTCACCGGCCCGTGGATCAGGACGGCCGTATCGCCCAATCTCGACAGCGCCGCGACCGCCCCGTAGGCGGCGCACGAGCTCATTATCCTCGTATCCTTGATGGAAGTCCTGCGCCCGCATCCCGCGCACGGGATTCGTTCGGCAACGTCGCCGGAACGGGGACGTATGGGCCTACCGGCCGCCAGATCGGACATCTGACCCTCGTCCAACGGCGACGGGACGGTCATCGAGACCTCCCCGCGGGACGCTTTGAGGATCCTGTCGGCTATCCCGCGTATGGCCTCCGCCACAGGACTCTCGGGATGGAGCTCCATCACGGTGTGCCCCTTGGATTCGGCTTCCGCGAACACGGTGTCGCGGGGGATCTCGGCGAGGATCTCGGTCCCGGCGGCCTCCGCGAACCTCTGGACGGCCTCCCTCTCGCCCTCTCCCCCTCTGGAATTGAATACGAGCCCCAGGAGCCTGGGCCTGCCGGGTTCGAAGTTGAGCATGCCGCGCATGATGTTGTTCGCGGCGTACAGGGCCATGAACTCGCCCGAAGTGACAAGGATGACGGCATCCGCGTACTCGCTCCTCAGCGGGACGGCGAAGCCCCCGCAGACCACATCGCCGAGGACATCGTACAGCCTGATGTCCACGTCCAGATCGTCCGCTCCGAGCTTCCTCAGGGTGTCGAACGTCGTCAGGATCCCGCGTCCGGCGCATCCTATGCCCGGCTCGGGACCTCCCGCCTCGGTGCACAGGACCCCCTCAGTCCCGCGGACGATGACATCCTCGAGCTTCCTCTTCCCTATCGGAACCTCGCGGACATAATCAAGGACGGTGCGCTGGACATTCCCGTCCAGCAGGAGGCGGGTGGAATCGTGCTTCGGGTCGCATCCGACCTGCATGACCTTCGAACCGGACTCCGCCAGGGCCACGGATATGTTGGCCGACATCGTCGATTTCCCGATGCCGCCCTTGCCGTACACCGCCACTTGGAACATATCGTCCAGTAAACCCGCGCGAGCGTAATAAGGTTGGCAGTGACATCCAACTCGGACGGCGCATTGATTAATCCCCTCGCGATATACGCCCGAAAGACCGCGCATGCGGTCGTCGGAAAGGTGAGAGGGAATGGGAATCAACATCGGCATCATAGAATCGGAGGCGCCCAGCGCGCCCTGCAAGGATCTGCGCTCGAACATCGTCAAGGTCCACATGAAGGACGTCTCGGGATTCGAGGACGCCGCGATCTACGACGAGTTCGTGCCGTACGAGAAGGCGAAAGCCGCCGTATCGGACTGGGACGCGTTCGTCAAGCGCAACAGGCTGAACGAGGAGGCCGACGCGGTCTACATCGAGAAGATCAAGAAGGACGACGATCTGGCTCTGATGAAGCCCCTGGCCGAGAGGGTCTGCACGGGATGGGTCCCGCTCGCCGACCTCCCGGATGACAGGAAGAAAGCCGCCATAGAGAAGAGCGACGACAGGGTCACCGGCTGGGACCTGCTGGACTTCGACGAGATGAACGGGATGTGCGGCTCCTGCCCCCTGTCCTGGGACAAGGGGAGGGGATGCATCGGAGCCTTCGGACCGGACAACAGCCTGCTCCCGGAGATCGCCGGAAGGCACGGATGCCCCATCGTGGCCTCCGTCCCCCAGGCTGTGGCGGAAGGGAAGAAATTCACGTCCGAGGACGCCAAGCAGCTCCTGAAGGAAGTGGAGATCCTGAGGACCGCCCTGCCCGAGGAGGGCAAGATGATGGTCAGGCGCTACTCCGGTCCCGTGGACAGGATGGAAGCCGTCGCCAAGATCTCCGAGAAGGAGGGCTGCGGGTTCTTCTTCTTCTGATCACTCGACGCCCAAACGCATCATGGCGTCCGTCATCCCTTCCACGAGGGAGCGGACGCCCTTCATACCCAGCTCGTCCTCCTCGTACTGGGGGGAGTGCCAGGCCTTGATTATGGAAAGGGGATAGGTCCCCACGACGAGCATCATGTTCCTCAGCAGGAAGTCGACGAGCTGGTTGTACACCATGGAACCGCCGTCGTGACGGCACACCGAGATGACCCCTCCGACCTTCCCCTTGAGCGGGAGTCCGGAGTTCTGGAACACGAGCATGGCCCTCTCCAGGAAGTTCTGGAGGTTGCTGGGACAGGCGTTCATGTACGTGGGGGATGCGATGAGGATCGCATCGGCGGACCTCATCTTGTCGAGGATGTCGTTGAACCCGTCGTCCTCGTCGTAGCACCTGCCGTCCCCGCGGATCTCGCATGTGAGGCAGACGTTGCAGTTGGTGAGGCGGTAGTCGTAGATGTGGACGATCTCCATCTCCACCCCGTCCCTCTCGAACATGTCCTGCACTTCGTTCAGGACGTTGCTGGTGTTCCCCATGGGCTGGGGGCTGCCGTTGATCGCGAGAACCTTCATGGGACCCCAATCCGTCGGATGGGACTATAAGACTGTCGTCGGGTAAATGCTGAAAAATCATTAATATCTGATAGCGTCATCAATGTACGAACCGGGCGGGTCGCGCGAGCGGTCCTCGGTTTCACTCTGTGTCCCGCTCGAACAGGAACCAGATTAGGAATCTGGCGACTGCCCAGCGGACAAAGAGTGCCAGGTCTTTAAGCTTGGACTGCTCGACCTGGCACTCTTCCCCACCGACGACCGCAGGCATCCATGATCGCCCGGATTCCGGACCAGTACTTCAGAAGCTCCCCTGGGTGCCAGACTCCCGCCCATCACCTCTCCGTCTGAACGCGCCTTTTTATCGGGGCAGTCCATCGTCCCTTCCATAAGGTGTCGCTATGGTCGAAATGCTGAGTGTCGTCGATCTCCACGCCGTGGCCGGCGAAAGGGAGATCCTCAAAGGCGTCGACCTCTCGGTCGGCGAGGGTGAGACGTGCGTGCTGTTCGGACCCAACGGTTCCGGGAAATCCACCCTGATGGCCACGATCATGGGCTACAGCACGATCAAGGTGACCTCCGGTGAGATCCTCTTCAAAGGGAAGGACATCACCGACATGCCCGTGGACGAGAGGGCCAAGCTCGGGATCGGAATGATGATGCAGCGCCCGCCGAACATCTACGGCGTGAAGCTAGGCGATCTCATCAAGGCGTCCTCCCCCGACAACGGGAATGAGGTACTCAAAGAGGCTGACAAGTTCAAGATGGAGGGCTTCCTGGAGAGGGAGGTCAACGTCGGATTCTCCGGAGGCGAGATCAAGAGATCCGAGCTCCTCCAGCTCACCGCCCAGAAGCCGGAGTTCATCCTGCTCGACGAGCCGGAGTCCGGGGTCGACCTGGAGAACATCGACCTCATCGGGAACAAGGTCCACGACCTCCTGTTCGAGACGTGCCCCGGCAAGAAGAGGCACGTGTCCTCCCTGGTGATCACCCACACCGGGCAGATCCTCGATTACATAGGGGCGGACAGGGCGTACGTGATGAAGAACGGCAGGATCCAATGCAGCGGGAACCCGCTGGAGCTGCTCAGGGACATCAAGAAGAACGGATACGGGGAGTGCGACTCATGCCAGAGCCAGATAATCAAGCTGTGAGGGATGCCCTCTCCAAGAAGGGCGCGTTCGGTGCGGACATCGACCTGAACCACTACGACGAGGGGAGCAAGGAGTCCGTCGCCATCGACGACCTCGAGAGCTCCGACTACAGGAAGTACATGGAGAGGGTCGGGGTCGTCGCCGACGAGATGAACCGCGCCGGTACGCTGCTGTTCATCGACAACGCCCCGAGCCACTGCCATGCGGTGCAGCAGGAGGGGCTGGAGATGATGTCCGTCCGCGAGGCGCTGAAGGTCCACGACGGACTGAAGGACTACATGTGGAAGGCCGTGGACCCGTCCAAGGACAAGTACACCGCCAAGACCTACCTCGAGGACTCCGACGGGTACTTCATCCGCGTGAAGGCGGGATACCACATCAAGGCGCCCGTGCAGACCTGCATGATGCTCGACACCGACAGGACCGTCCAGAACGTGCACAACATCGTCATCGTCGAGGACGACGCGTCCCTGGAGATGATCACCGGATGCTCCACCACGCACCACGCCAACGATTCCCTGCATGTGGGCGTATCCGAGCTGTACGTCGGCGACAACTCGTCGCTGACGTTCTCCATGATCCACAGCTGGGGCAAGAAGACCGGGGTCCGTCCCAGGACCGGGACCGTCGTGGGCAAGAACTCCGCCTACACGAACAACTACGTGATCCTGAACCCCGTCGGGACCCTGCAGAGCTTCCCCTCCGCCACCCTCGAAGAGGGGGCCAGCGCCATGTACAACACCATGTGCATCGCCCACGAGGGATCGGACATCGACACCGGCGGGATGGTCTACCTCAACGGGAGGAGGAGCAACGCCCAGATCATGAGCAGGAGCATCTCCATGGGCGGGCACATGACCGCACGCGGAAGGCTCGTCGGGAACGCTCCGGACATCAAGGCCCACCTGGAATGCAGGAGCATCATCATGAAGGACGGGGGATCCACCAGCGCCGTTCCTGAACTGGAGGCGCACGTCGCCGATGTGGAGATGACCCACGAGGCGGCGGTCGGCAAGATCGCCCAGGACCAGATCGAGTATCTGATGTCCCGCGGACTGGACCAGGACCAGGCGGTCAGCATGATCGTCAGGGGATTCCTGTCCGGATCCATCAACGGATTGCCCGTGGAGCTCCAGAACGAGCTCAACGACGCCATCGCCAAGGCCAACCTCGGCGACTGAAACT
>CAVDQR010000026.1:0-2909 GCA_963611065.1 Bacteroides ovatus | reverse complement strand
CTACGGCTTCTTCAAGGGCTGGAGCATCATGTGGTACCTCGGAGTGATCTTCACCATAATCGGCGTGCTGATCAACATCGCCGCTGTCGTCATGGGCGGGTTCGCGGCGATCGTCACCCTCGTGATATTGCTGATCATCCTCCTGTACCTGTTCAAGCCCAACGTCAAGCTGTACTTCCTGAAGCACGCCTGATGTTCGGGACCAAACGGGGGTCCGCCCCCACCTTATTTCTATTATCTCTATGATGGAAGGCGCATGCCTGAATCCAAACGTCCGTTCCAGTCCATCGTGCTGGCCGTCCTCCTGATGATCGGAGGGCTGATCACGCTGGGCTCGGGAGCGGGATACGTTGACAACCCCGACGTCTCGGGGTTCGTGGCCGCCCTCGACATGGTGGCCGGGGTGCTGCTGATCATCGGCGGCATCGGATGCCTGATCGGGAGGCCCCTGATGTGGAAGGTCTGCCTCGCGTCCCTTATCGTGGAGGCCATCGCCGGGATCGGGATGATGACCGTCACGATCGTCGGAGGGATCATCCTCATCCTGATCTCCGCCTTCTTCGTGTGGTGGATCCACACGACGGCCATCAGGAGATGGTTCGGAGTCTGAACTCCGCCCGTCCTTCGATCATCCGGAGGATGTTGCGGTCCGGATCGAGTATCCCCGTGAAAGTACCCATGGGGCCCCGCTTCGGTTCGGACCAGAAACCCGTTCCCTCATCCACCAATCTGCGATGGGTGTTGTACGGCGAGTCCACCGTCAGATAGATGCCGGTGTCGACTCCCGCTTTTTCGGATCTCTCCAGAATGAGGTTGCACCCCATGCGGCGCATGTACGCCTTGGAATCATCGCGTCCGAGGAGTTCGAATCCGAGTATGTCCCCGTAGAACCCGATGGACCTGTCCAGATCGGTCGACGGGACCGTGAACGCGAATATCGATTCGGGGAGTCCCTCGTCGGTGTACTCGAAATTGGCTCCGTGCGGGTCTCCGAGAGGCATGGGACCATCCAGGCATGGCGGATATTTGGTCCTGATGGGGGCCAGACCCGGAAATCATCAGTAATCTTTATATACATAATGAGAATACCATGGCTTACTGCCCTGGTAGTGTAGCGGCCTATCATGAAGCCCTGTCGAGGCTTCGACTCGGATTCGAATTCCGACCAGGGCGCTCATCGTTTTATTTCGATTGTGTTTCGTTGACCTTCTGGTCGTTTCTCCGTTCCGATCACGAATCCGCACCGTCTCACGCGTTCCTGTGGGTGTTACGAATTTTTAATTAGTATGCACTCAATCCCGTCGCGATGAATCCGCTCCGGGACCATTGGGACGTGCGCTCCGCCGAATACAACGACTTCGTCGTCAAGGGCTACGCGGACCTGAGGGAGCGCCGCTCCTGGCAGGACCACTTCTCGTCCATCCTCGGAACGGACCGCCTGAGCATCCTCGACGTGGGGTGCGGCCCCGGGATCGTCTCCATGCAGCTGGCCGATCTGGGCCACGACGTCACATCCGTGGACTTCTCGGAGAGGATGCTGGAGTTCGCGGAAAGGAATGCGGAAGACAACAACCTCTCGATCGATTTCCGCCAAGGGGACGCCATGTCGTTGGATTTCGGCGACGATTCCTTCGACGCCGTGGTCAGCGACTACATGCTCTGGACCGTGCCGGATCCCGAGAAGGTGGTCTCCGAATGGTTCAGGGTCCTGAAACCCGGGTGCACCCTCGCGTACACCGACGGAGACTGGTTCCACGATGAGCTGTCCACTCCGCTCAGATGCAGGGTGTCGGGATACTTCGCCCGCAGGGACAGGAGGGGCCTGGAAGCCTGCGGGAGCAGCGACTCCTCCCTGGATGGATTGTGGTCGGCGGGTGCGGAACGCCCCCGCGACGACGTCAGGATGCTGGAGGAAGCCGGATTCGAGGACATCCGCGTGATACACGGCGTTCAGAAGAAGGTGCTCCACGGCAGGAGGTACCTGGCCTACGGCCTCACGAACGACCATTTCACGATTGTGGCCAGGAAGCCGATTCAGAACAACCGCGACAAGCTTCCTGAAATCACGCCATCGTTCGAGACGATCGCGCCAAGAATCAGACCGATCGAGACAAATCGATTCCGATTCACGCCAAAAACCGAGACAATCAGGACAAAGGGCGTGTCTCGATTCTGTGACACGGCTCGGATCTGGCCCGTTTTTGAGTAACACGAATCCTCAATTAGTAACATATTCTTAAATACGGACCCGAGCTTCCATCATACCATGAAGTTCAAAGCGATCGTCCTGGTCGCTGCGCTCCTGGCCGTGGCCGCCCTCGGGCTCGCCGCACCCGCCTCGGACGCATCCTCCGGGATCGAGGTGACGGACGGCCTCGGGAACGAGTTCTCGTTCGACGGCCCCGTCGACAAGATAATCACCATCGGGGTCGGAACCACCGCGACAGCCATCCGCGTCGGCGCTCTCGACAAGATCGTCGTATGCGACAGTTACTCCAAGACCAACACCGCATCGATCTTCGACGAACTCCGCGAGAAGATCGAAGCGGGCGAGATCGCCGCCGGGGGCAACATCTACTCCAGCGGGAAGGCCCAGCTGCAGACCGATATAATCGACGCCGCCGACCCCGTCACCGGGACCTTCGACCGCGCCGAGGACGTCGTCTTCGTCACCGGATCCGACACCTACAGGGCGAACATCGTCCCGTTCCTCCAGGAGAAGGGATTCGAGAACATCCTCCAGTGGTACGACATCCAGGAGTACGAGGGCATCATCGACTTCGCCAAGACGATCTCCCTCGTGAGCACCGGCGAGGTCCACGATTCCATCGAACAGATGGAGTACATGACCGACCTGATCAACGACACCGTGAAGAAGAATGTCCAGACCAAGGCCAAGGCGTTCTACG
>CAVDQR010000025.1:0-13033 GCA_963611065.1 Bacteroides ovatus | reverse complement strand
GTGCTTGTCCAGGTCGTCGAAAAGGTCGACGCCTACGACGGCCACCCTCCCCTGCTTCTGGAAGAACCAGCTAACCCTCTCGTCGTCCGGGTCGAAGAGGGACATGGCCTTCTCCAGGGTGGGCATGGCCGAGTAGGAATAGTAGATCTTCTTGGAATTGGAGGTGTTGAGGTACGTGCGGACCTCTTCCGTGTATCTCCTGATCTCCCTGAAGTTGAGGATCTCGCTGTACACCTGCCTGAACCCGCACCCCGTCTCCTGCGAGACGGCGGCGATGAGCTCCAGATCCGAGAGGAACGGTTTCCCCAGGATGGCGGGCCCCAGCTGCTGGACGATGTGACGGGGGGTGGATGCGAGCTTGCCGATGCGGGCCGTGGTTATGCGCGCGTTCAGAGCGGTCTCCAGCGCCACATCGTTGGTTATGACCAGCCCGTAGTCCTTCACTTCATCGTAGATCTCATCGATTGATTTCAGCAGCCTCATCCGTATCCCTTTCCGACAGTGCGACGGGATGATGATGGCGAGTCGTTATAAGAAATATCGTTTGTAATGTCGGTAATGCGAGTAATGTCTGTAATTGTTGCATTCCAGCCACAACGGAAAACCAATATCCGAGGCGGTCCATGACGCGTCATGGACGATGTCTACGTGGTCGAGGTCGCAGCCACCGGTCCGAAGGGCTACCCGAACGATTCCGTAGCCGAGATCGCGGTGTGCAGGGTGTTCGGCGACGGGTCGGATTTCGAGACCGTTTACAACGACGGCATCTTCCTCGATCCCAAAGACCTGGGGAAGGATCCCCTTGATTACATGCAGGCCAACCACGGCATCGAGCCCGAGGACCTCTACGCCGGGAGCGACATCTCCCGCGTGGTACGGGATTTCCAGGAGGCCGTGTTCGGGAAGGAGTGCACCTCGTACAACGTCGGCAGCACCTTCGGGAGGTTCCTGAGCTTCGAACCCTGGGATTCGGCCAGGGAGCTGACCCTGCTGCCCTCGATATCCGTCCGTCTGCCTCCGGAGCTGAAAGGACCGCCCGAGAAGGAGCACGAACTCATCCGTCTGGCGTACGCGTCGCTGTGTCCGGGCGATCCGGCATGCGTCGGGGAAGGGATGCACGCGATACATCTGGCGCAGATGGCATCCTCGGTCCTGATGGAGCTCAGGCGCAGGGGATTGGCGCGATCACCTGACCATGCCCAGGAACGTGGCGTCGATGACCAGGTCGGCCAATGCGACCAGGTAGAGGATCGCGTAGATCACGAACAGCGGGATGGCCAGCACCCACGAGATCATCGGGATGATGAACGTGAGGATGACCGCCGGGATGAAGAAGATCAATCCGATGATGAGGAACATCGCCCCCCTCTTGTAGCGCCCGCAGAACAGCTGACCCATCCCGAGGAGTCCGAAGAGGCCCAGGACGGCGCCGAGGATGATGGCGAACTTGCGGCTGGGCCTCCTGGTCTGCTGTGGCTGCACGGGCTCCGGCTGGTAGTCCGCCGGGATCTTCTTGTAGCACTTGGGGCAGGTGAGGCTGTTGGAGGGAACGAGCTCGCCGCAGAACGGGCAGCGTCTGTCGGCCATTCAGTATGCCTCCTGATGAGAATCGGTCTGTTCCGCGGTGGATCCGCGGGCGATGCTGTCTGCCCAATGCATGAGGGATGATTGACGGTATGGGATAAAGGCGTTGGGGGCCATTCTTCTAGATTGGATTGGGGACGGAGTTGACAAATAGACGGCCCAGGATTCCCGATTCATGGAAGAGCCGCTGACCGTCACACAGCTCAACACCCGCGTGAAGGGCCTGCTCCAGTCCTCGCCCGGGCTGCGCGACGTGTGGGTCGGAGGGGAGATATCCAATCTCACCAGGGCGGCCTCCGGTCACTATTACTTCGTCCTCAAGGACCAGGGCAGCGAGATCCGCTGCGCCATGTTCGCCCGCGCCCGCTCCAGGGTCGATTTCGAGCCTAAGGACAACATGAAGGTCATGGTGTTCGGCGCGGTGGACATCTACATCCAGCGCGGTTCGTACCAGTTCATAGTGGAGAACATGCGCCAGTCCGGCATCGGGGACCTGTTCAGGGCATTCGAGGAGCTCAAGCGCAGGCTCGAAGCCGAGGGATTGTTCGATCCCTCCCGCAAGAAGCCCCTCCCGAGGTACCCGAGGACCATCGGGGTGGTCACCTCGGAGACGGGCGCCGTCATCCACGATATAATCACCACTTCGGGGACGAGGTTCCCCGCCGACATCCTGCTCGCCCCGGCGCAGGTGCAGGGGGAGGGGGCCGCGGCCACGATCGTAGCGGGGATAGAGCTCCTGAACCGCATCGGGGTGGATGTCATCATCGTCGGGAGGGGAGGGGGCTCCCTGGAGGACCTGTGGCCCTTCAACGAGGAATCCGTCGCCAGGGCGATAGCCGCTTCCGAGATCCCTATAGTATCCGCCGTGGGGCACGAGACCGATTTCACCATCGCCGACTTCGTCGCCGATGTCCGCGCACCGACCCCGACGGGGGCCGCCGCGATCCTCCTGCAGGACAAGGGCGAGATCCGCTCCCGCATCGACAGGGACATGGCATCCGCCGACAGGGCCCTCGGGGCCGTATTGGAGCGCATGAGGTCGAGATTCGACGTCCTCGATGCGAAGCTGTCCCCCGAGAGCGGGATGCGCGAGCTGGAGATGATGGCCATGGGTCTAGACGGCACATGGTCCCGTGCGGACAGGGCGCTTTCCGATACTATAGTCGGGATGCGTTCGAGGTTCAATACTGTGGAGGCGAGATTGTCCCCCGCATCGGCTCTGAAGGATATCGAGGCCAGGAGGCAGAGGCTCGACGCCCTGTTCTCCAGGGTTTCCGGACAGGCCATCAGCAGGGACATCGAGCTGAGGTCCTCCTCGACGGATTCGGTATTCACCGCGATACAATCCGCGGTCCGGCGCAGGATGGACGCATGCGCTTCCGGTCTGGGGGAGGCCTCCGCCAGGCTGGAGTCGCTGAACCCGTCGGCGGTGCTCGACAGGGGATACGGCATGATCATCGGACCGGACGGACGCGCCGTCCCGTCGGTGAGTTCGCTTTCTATCGGCCAGAGCGTCTCGTTCCGTCTGAGGGACGGGACCGCGGAGGCCGAGATCAAGGATCTGAAGGAGACAAGGAAATGACGGATATGGAGAAGTTCAGAGAGGAAGTCGCAGGGATGAGCTTCGAGGCCAGCATGGAGCAGCTGGAGAAGCTGGTGCAGGAGCTTGAGCAGGGCGGCGCGGATCTCGACAGGAGCCTGGAGATCTACGAGATGGCGGTGGTCCTGAGGGACCGCTGCAAGTCCATCCTGGACGACGGACAGAGGCGCATCCAGAAGATCATCGAGACGGCCGACGGCATCAGGACCGAGGACTTCCGCAGCGAGTGAGGTCCCACAGGACCACACCCCTGGATTCCGCCCAGGCGCAGGTGTCGCGGTAGAGGTCGGTGGCGGCGAAGTCCTCGTCCGAGAAAGCGAGTCTGAGCGCACCTCCGAGCTCCCCCTCGTCCAATCCGCGGACGTTGGTCCCGCCGAATCCGTTGCGGAGACCGAGCAGGAGGATGCTGATCGTGTCGTGGCCGCGGGCGGCCATCCACGGATCTGATAACGACTCGGCCTCCATGCTGAGCACCTTCAGCAGGTTCTTCTTGCTCACGCGGGGCGTTCTGGAATTATCTACCACTTCGGACACCATCTGCCTCGCATCGAGGCCCAGCGATTTGGGGTTGATGAAATGGGCGAACTCCAGGTCCTTGAACGACAGTCCGAGGTTCCTCTGCTGGGATACGTACATCAGGAGGCCTATCGGATAGCTGGCGGTCACCAACGCCTCCCTCACGGGACCGAAGCGCTGCTCGAACCTCGCAACGGTCTCCCGGTCGCCGTACTCGTCCATCACATCGTTCAGGGCGTTGCTCCGGACGATCATCATCTCCATGTCGCGGCAGTCGGTGTGGAACAGGGGCGTTTTCGGCCTCTTCCCTTTCAGGCGGTCCAGGTCGGGGTCGATTATCCCCATGACCTTGGAATCCCCGCGGTTCACCATCTCCTTGACCACGCGTTCGGCGTTGTCGCGGGAGTGGGCGATGGCTATCTTGACCGAATCCTTGTCGATGAACTTCCCGTAGAGCCTCGAATCCGTGACCCCTTCGACGAGCATGAACGCCCCGTCGAAAAGGGTCCGTTCCATCGATATCTCGTTGCAGATATCGTCGGATGTCAGGAGCTCGCGCATCCCCGGGCCTCAGCTCCCTGGCGAGATCCCACTTGTCGTGGATGATCTGGGGGGAGTGCGTGGAGATGATCATCTGGATGCCTCTGACCCTGCATATGTCCATGAAGCAGTCCCCGAGCTTCTGCTGCCAGCTCACATGGAGCGAGATCTCCGGCTCGTCGATGATGACGACGGAGTTCTGGGGAGCGTGGAAGAGTATGGCGTAGAACAGGATGAGGATCTGCTTCTCCCCCGAGGACAGCTTCTGCAGCTGGAGGGAGGTGCCGTTGTTCATCCTGATGCCGATCTTCCCGGTCTCGGAGACCGTGATGGTCTTGTTGAGGAAGATGTCGCTGACGATGTCCTTGAAGATGATGATCGATTCCGCGAGCAGGTAGTTCCTGTCCACGTAGTCCGCGACGGAGCATGCCAGGTCCTCGTAGCCCTTCCTGTCCTTGACGATGTCGTATCTGGACGGGGGGAACTTCAGGCCCGCCGGGATCGCGGGTTCGAATCCCGCCTCCTTGATGAAATCCAGCTTCGCCTTCAGGTCCTTGCACCAGAACTCCAGGTCGCCGTCGGCCATGTCCCCGACGTCGTCCCTCGGATGGGGCTCCAGCTCCCTGTGCTCCTTCGCGTACCTGATGGTCTCCAGCAGCTCCTGCGCGTAGACCTCCAGCGTCGGAGCGAGGTGGCCGTCCCCCCTCTTGAGGGCGAGCCTCTCGGGAGGGATGTAGACGGCGTCGCAGATGGATGCCATCTCCCCGGGCGTGAGCGGCGTCTCCAGCTCGCTCTTCTGCATCTGCACGAGCAGGTTCCCGGGATAGTTCTGGATGATGAGGTTGCTGCCGTCGTCGAATCCGATGTCCATCCTGTCGAAGACGGTGTCCTCGAGGTAGCAGACATCCCCGTGCAGCGCGGAGTAGATCATCCTCATGACTGTGCTCTTGCCCAGTCCGTTCGGCGAATGGATGAACGTGAGGGGCTGACAGAGCTCCACCTCGTAATCGAACTCGTTGAACAGCCCGGATACGCGGAACGACTTGATCTTCATGGTCGGCATCCAGATGCAGATATCCCTATAAAAACTGGCCAATCCTGCGTACAACCTCTTTTTAACCTCGATGCATCATCGGGTGGGCGATGGACGCGGACGCCGCATTCGATGAGATACGCACGATGATTTCGAACGGCAGGGGACCCGAGGCCGTGGGCAAGGTCAGGGAGCTGGCCAAGGCCGACAACGACCCCGTCACGAGGATCAAATGCCTCTCCCTGCTGAAGGTCATCGAGGACGACGGCGCCTCGCAGGAGATCCTCAGGGACCTCATGGCCGAGCTGCCCGAGGACCCCCAGATGCTCATCCAGATAGCCGGATCCCTCAGGGGACTCGACTTCCCGTCCAGCGCGTATACCATTCTGAAAGGATTGGATTCCACCGATTCCGTCATCAGGCTCAGGTGCATGTGCCTGGAGGACCTCGAGGAGTACGAGATGGCCCTGGAGGCCGTCAATTCCATCCCGTCCCCCACGCCCTTCGACCGCGTGATGCTCTGCGAGGTGCTCAGCGCCCTGGGCGAGCACTCCAAGTCGGTCGCCGAGGCCGAGAAGCTCCTCTCCGAGATGCCGGACGATTTCGATGTGCGCCGCGCATACGTCTCCGCGCTCATGCTCGCCGGGAGGAACAAGGACGTCGGCAAGTACGTCCGCGGCGTCCTCAAGGAGAAGACCGCCCAGGCGAACGCCCTCGCCGCATACGCCATGAGGATCAACGGCAACGTCAAGGCCGCGGCCGGCTACGCCACCCGCGCCCTGAACATCGAGCCGAAGAACGTCAGCGCCATGGAGACCCTCGGAATCTGCCTAGCCATGAAGGGCGAGTACGATAAGGCCCGCATTGTCGCCGGCGCCATCAACGAGACCTCCCCCGGGAGCCGCGCGGCCCTGAACGTCCTATCCTACTGCGAAGGCCACTGAGTCAGGCGCGCCTGAAGGCCCTGTTCCTGCGGTTGGCGCGGCTGTTGAGCCACACCTCCTTCCAGAAACCGGGCGTGAGGAGCACGACCGCCGTGATGACCTCCAGACGGCCGACCCACATCAGCAGGATGAGGATGCCCTTCAGCGAGGAGTCCAACCCTGCGAAGTTGCCGGTCGGTCCGAAGTTCCCGAAGCCCATCCCCCCGTTGGAAACGACGGATATGGACAGCCCGAACGAATCCACCATGTCGTAGCCGTAGATCATGAAGATGACCGCCCCCAGCAGGAGGGTCATCCCGAACAGCATGAAGATCAGTATCGTGCTCTGTATGGTGGAATCGTCGACTATCTTCCCGTCTATCTTCACGGAGTAGACCGCGTTCGTATGGATGGTGCTGTTGAACCCGTTCTTGATGTATTTGAAGATGATCAGCAGCCTGCTGAACTTGATCCCTCCGCTGGTGGAGCTGGACGATGCCCCGATCAGGGCGACGAACATCAGCAGGATCATGCATTGGGACGGCCAGAGGGTGAAATCTTCGGTGTAGTATCCCGTGGTGGTCCCGAGGGATATGGTCGTGAACACCGCCCCCTTGAACTTGTCGTAGACGGAACCGAATGTCAGGTCCCCGCTCTCGGAGATGACCAGCAGCAGGGTGACGAGGGCCGAGATGAAGATGAACCACACGATCATCATCCTGAACTCCGAGTTGCCGCTGTAGACCTTCTTCTCCTTCAGATAGAGGGCCCTGTAGTGCAGGTAGAAATTGGTCCCTCCCAGGAGCATGAACACGGCCGTGATCCACTGGACGACGTCGGAGTAGGCGGCCAGGTTCGCGTTGATGAACATCAGTCCGCCGGTGGAGATGGTGGTGAACATCAGGCTGAGCGCTTCGAGGAACTCAAGTCCGCACAGCAGGAGCAGCGCCAGGTTGATGATGCTCAGAACGAAGTAGATGATGATGAACGACCTGGCGGCCTCCGTAGTCCTCTGGGTGTACTCCGAGGACGTGGCGCCGGACAGCTCGTTCTGGAACATGCCCCTGAACCCGATCATCGACATGAAGTAGAGGAATATCAGAACGACCACGATACCCCCGATCCACTGGGTCATGGATCTCCAGACCAGCAGGCTGACCGAGTATCTCGACAGGTCCCCCATGATGGTGAGACCGGTGGTGGTGATCCCGCTGACCGACTCGAATACGGCATCGATGGGGGAGAGTCCGGACAGGATGTAGGGGAAGGTCCCGATGGCGAACATCAGGATCCAGACCATCGCCATGAGCAGGATGCCGTTCACGGTCCGGAATCTCTTGGAATTCTCGCATGTGAGGTATTGGAACATCCCGATGGCGAAGAGAGGGGGGATGAGGACCAGGAACGGCATGGGGTCCTCGCCGTATGCGTAGGCTATCCCCACGGGGAACAGGAGGAGGAGGGCGAAGAGAGCCTCCACCATCCCCAGGATCTTGGCAGTGGTGCTGTTCCAGCGGATGCACCTCTCGCGGAACCTCATGCTCACATCTCCGGCAGGGGCCGCTTACCCAGGACCTTGATTATCTCGGATTCCCTCTTCCCGTTGGAGAACACCACGGCGGTATCGCCATCCAGGAGCTTCGTGTCCAGGAGCGGGTATATGAGGGAGTCCCCGCGGCGTATCGCGACGATCCGCAATCCCTCGGGCATGTTCAGGTCCCCGACGAAGCGGCCTTCGAGCTTCGACGATCCGTCGATGGAGTGCGTGAAGAACAGCCCGTCGGTGAACTGCATCCGGGCTATGGTGGCCTCCTCGGGGAGGATGCATTTGATGACCTCGTTGGAGATTATCCTGTCGCAGCCGATTATGGTCAGCAGATCCGCGTACCTGAAGATGTCCTCGTATTCCCTCATGAAGTATCTGCCTATGACCTTCCTGGAATTGTGCCTCTTCGCCGACATGCACACCAGGAGGTTGGTCCCGTCGCGGCTCGAGGTGGAGACGACGGCGTCGGACTTGAACAGGTTCTCTTCGAACTGCACGTCCGGGTCCGTGTAATCGGAATTGATGACCGCCACCCCGGACAGTTCCCTGGAGAGGGCCTTGCACCGTTCGGGGTCCTTTTCGACGATCTTGACGTAACGTTTCTTGGGATCCTCCGCGAGCATCTTGGCGAGGTTCATGCCGACGACGGAGCCGCCGAGGACGCAGAATTCGCGGCCGACGTGATCCACCCCGACCAGGTCGTTGAATTCCTCCACGGCCTCATCGCTGCCGAAGACGCACAGGATGTCCCCTCCGTGGATCTCCATGGTCTCCGGGGTGGTGTGCATCTCGCCGTCGCGGTAGATCGCGAACACGGTGCAGTCCCGGGGCATCGGCAGCTGCATCACCACGCGTCCGCGGATCTGATGGTCGGGTTCGACCTTGAACACCGCGATGCAGGCGTTCATCTCGTCGATGGCATCGTATTCGATGACGTTCTCCAGGACGCAGAGCTTGTACATCTTCCTGGCCGTGACGAGATCTGGGGAGACGATGTGGTCCACGCCGTCCATGCCCGATGCGTTGGCCTCCGCCACGAAGTCGGGGCCGTTGACCGCGGCCACGGTCCTGATGCCGGGTTTGATCCTCTTGGCCATCATGCAGACGAAGAGGCTCTCCGAATCTGCGGGGAGCGATGCCAGGATGACGTCGGCCCCGTGGCTCTCGATGGCGTATCTGAGGACGCGGGGGTTGGTCCCGTCCTCCCTGAGGACGGCGACGTTCAGGCGGCTCTTCAGGCTCTCGGCGACGTCCTCGTCCTTCTCGATGACCAGTACGTCGTGGTCCTCGGAGATGGTCTCGGCGGAGACGAATCCCACATCCCCGGCACCGACGATGATGACCTTCATGATGGACACGGCGACGGAGGTATCCGATATAAGTGTGTGTGCCGTCCGACGCGTTGTTACGCGCGCCGTGCACGCGTATGAACCCGAATCGTATATATCGGGCGAAACGGTAGAGGAGGACCATGTGGCAGCAAGTCAACGAGGACTTCTGGAAAGAGAACCGCGAGTCCAAGGTCGGACAGGTCGAGGACACCGTTCGCGAGATAGTCGAGAACGTGCGCGAGAACGGGGACAAGGCCCTCAGGGAACTGGCGAAGAAGTTCGACAAGGTCGATCTGAAGGACATCGCCGTCTCCCGCGACGAGATCGAGGAGGCCTACGAGAAGGTCAGCCCCGAACTGGTCGAGGAGCTGGAGAACGCCGCGTACAACATCCAGAGGTTCCACGAGATGCAGATGCCCGCCGGCATGTGGCTCAGGGAAGTGGAGCCGGGGATCACCCTCGGGGTGAAGTCCACCCCCCTCGAGAGGGTCGGATGCTACATCCCCGGAGGCAGGGCCTCCTATCCCAGCACCGTCCTGATGACCGCCATCCCCGCGAAGGTCGCGGGGGTCGACGAGGTCATCATGTGCACCCCCGCCCCGATCAACCCGCTGACGCTCGTCGCGGCGGACATCGCCGGAGTGGACGAGATCTACAAGTCCGGAGGCGCCCAGGCCGTCGCGGCCATGGCGCTCGGAACGGAGAGCATCGAGCCCGTCCAGAAGATCGTCGGACCCGGCAACGTGTTCGTCACCGGAGCGAAGATGATGCTCCGCAACAAGGTCGACATCGACTTCCCCGCCGGACCCTCCGAGGTCGGAGTGCTGGCGGACGGGGATGCGGATGTGGATTTCGTCGCCGCCGACCTGGTCGCGCAGGCCGAGCACGACCCCTCGTCGGCCTGCCTGCTCGTGACCGACGACCCCGACCTCCCCGACAAGGTCTGGAAGGTCATGGAGAAGATCATCGCCGAGACCCCCCGCAGGGAGATCATCGAGAAGGCCATGAACAACTCCGGCTACATCGTGGCGGAGGACATCGACCTCGCCGTCGAGATCATGAACGGCATCGCCCCCGAGCACCTGTCGATCCAGGTCCGCGACCCCCTCGACATCCTCGGGAAGGTCAGGAACGCCGGTTCCATCTTCGTCGGACCCTACACCCCTGTCGCCGCCGGGGACTACGCGTCCGGGACCAACCACGTGCTCCCCACTTCGGGACACGCCGCGACCTGCTCCGGGCTCAACGTCTCCCACTTCATGAAGACGTCCACCGTGCAGATCCTGTCCAAGGAGGGTCTGGCCGCCATCGCGCCGACCATCGAGGCTCTGGCGGAAGCCGAGGGGCTGTACGCCCACCGCGATTCCGTCAAGGTCAGGAAGCCGGAGGACGATTGAATGGCCTCCCGCCGCGGCAACGGGGGCGGGGCCGCGGCGCCCGCCGAGGTCCCCGACCTCTACGATTCGAAATACTACATCAACAGGGAGCTGTCCTGGCTGGAGTTCAACAGGCGCTGCCTGGAGGAGGCCGAGGACACCACGAACCCCCTCCTGGAGAGGGTGAAGTTCCTGGCGATCTGCTACGGGAACATGGACGAGTTCTACATGATCCGCGTCCCCGGGCTGATCTCCAAGACCCCCATACCCGGTCCGGACTACGCCTCCACCAACTACGCCACCCTGATGCATCAGATCTCGGACACCGTCCAGGACCTCATCGGGCACTACAACGCGTGCTGGTCCTCCCTCCTGGCGGATCTGGAGGCCGTCGGCATCCGCATCAGCAAGGTCAACGACCTCAACCCCGACCAGCAGGCCTGGGTCGCCAACTTCTACAAGCAGAGGGTCCACCCGCTGCTCACACCGTTGGCGCTGGATGTGAGCCACCCGTTCCCGTTCATCTCCAACAACTCGCTGAACATCGCGGTCAGGATGTACGACAACAACCGCGAGCAGTTCTACGCCAGGGTGAAGGTGCCCGTCGGGATCATCCCGCGCTTCGTCCAGGTCCCGTCGACCAACGGCGAGCAGTACGTCATGCTGGAGGACATACTCGAGAACCACGTATCGTCGCTGTTCCCCGGATTGGACGTCGTCGGGGCGTACACGTTCAGGGTCACCAGGAACGCCGATGTGAAGGTCACCATCGACGAGGCCTGCGATTTCATGACCGCCGTCGAGGAGTCCCTGGAGGACAGGGACGTCGGATTCCCGGTCAGGATGACCGTGGAGAGGTCCATGCCCACCGATATGGTCAAGCTGTTCGCCAGGAACCTCAAGCTGTCCGACCTCCAGGTCCACAGGACCGACGCCATCAGCCTCGGGGACCTGTGGCAGCTGGTCTCTCTGGACAGGCCGAAGCTCAAGGAGAAGCCCTTCGAGCCCTACATGCCCCCGGAGCTCGCTGAAGGCATGGACATGTTCGAAGCGATCAAGCAGAGGGACTGGATCCTGTACCACCCGTACGAGTCCTTCTCCGCCATCGTCCGTCTGGTGAACGAATCCGCGGAGGATCCCAACGTCCAGAGCATCAAGATCTGCCTGTACAGGATCGGACGCGACCCGTCGCTCATCAAGGCGCTCATGAGGGCCAAGGAGAACGGGAAGACCGTATCGGTCCTGATGGAGCTGCGCGCCAAGTTCGACGAGAGCAACAACATCCTCTGGGCCAGGGAGATGGAGAAGATCGGCGTGCACGTCGTGTACGGACCCGTGAACCTCAAGGTGCATTCCAAGCTGCTCCAGATCGTCCGTCTGGAGGGCGACCGCCTCATACGCTACACGCACATGAGCTCCGGCAATTACAACACCTCGTCGGCGAAGCAGTACGGGGACATCTCGTTCCTCACCGCGAATCCCGAGATCGGGGAGGATGTGGGGGAGCTGTTCAACGCCCTGACCGGATACTTCGGCCCCAGGATGTACTCGCGCCTCCTCGTGGCGCCCTTCACGCTGAAGAGCATGCTCATCATGAAGATCGAGAGGGAGATCGAGGTCTGCAGGACCACCGGGCACGGATACATAGCGATGAAGGCCAACGGTCTGATCGATTCGGACATCATCGCCACCCTGTACAAGGCGTCCATCGCCGGCGTCAAGATCGACCTGAACATCCGCGGCCTCTGCTGCCTCCGCCCCGGCGTGCCGGGCGTATCGGAGAACATCAGGGTCACCAGCATCGTCGACCGCTTCCTCGAGCACTCCAGGATATACTACTTCGAGAACGGCGGAAAGCCGGAGATGTACATGGGATCCTCCGATATGATGCCGAGGAACCTCCTGGCCAGGGTCGAGGTGCTGTTCCCCGTCCTGGACCCGACCATGCTGGAGCTCGTCCGCGACAGGATCCTGAGGGTCCATCTGGATGACAACGTGAAAGCGAGGGTGCTGCAGCCCGACGGCTCCTATGCCCGTGCGACCAGGCATCCCGGCGAGAAGAAGCTCAGGTCCCAGAAGTGGTTCATCGAGAACAGGGGATGCTGGCATGAGCCCTGACCCCGAGACCGAGACGGTCGGTTTCATCGATGTCGGGACGAACTCGATCCATCTGCTGGTGGTCAGGTTCTACCCCGGCACTTCGGGCACCCCGATATATCAAGACAAAGAATCGGTCCGTCTGGGGAAGAGCCTGTACAGCGACGGCCTCATCGACCCCGCGTCGGTCAGGAAAGCTTCGCTGGTGATCAAGAGGTTCGCCGAGATCTCCAGGGGATTGGGGGCCAGGGACGTCATAGCGCTGGCCACGTGCGCCGCCAGGGAGGCTTCCAACAGACAGGAGCTCATAGATTCCGTTTCCGACGATGTGCAGATGAAGGTCATCCCGGGAGCGGAGGAGGCGAGGCTCATCGCCCTGGGGGTCTTCGGAGACAAGGGGCCCGAGGTCCGCACCATCGAACTGGACATCGGAGGAGGGAGCACCGAGGTCATCGTCCGCGACAGGGGCGAGGACGTGTTCCTGGAC
>CAVDQR010000024.1:0-13042 GCA_963611065.1 Bacteroides ovatus | reverse complement strand
GGGGCATCTGCATGGTGTTCGCCTCCCACTGGCCCGAGGCCATCGAGAGGATGGCCGACGACGCCGTCCTGCTGGAGAACGGTAAGATCCTGGAGCACGGCGATCCCAAGAAGGTCTGCTCGACCTTCATGAAGGACTACCACTTCGAGGACACCAGGAAGAAGGAGATCCTCGGGGACCCGCTCATCGTCCTGCAGGACGCCAAGAAGCACTACTTCTCCGTCGTGAGGGGTGTGGTCAAGGCCGTCGACGGCGTGAGCTTCGAGATCAGGGAGAGGGAGATCTTCGCCCTGGTCGGATACTCCGGAGCCGGGAAGACCACCACCTCCAGGATGATCGCCGGGATGTCCCCCGTCACCTCCGGCAGCGTCAAGATCAAGATCGGAGACGACTGGATCGACATGTCGGAGAGCGGATTCATGGGCAAGGGCAGGGCGACCCCGTACATCGGGTTCCTGCACCAGGAGTACACCCTGTACCCGTTCGACACCGTCCTCCAGAACCTGAGCACATGCATCGGGATGAAGATGCCCGCCGAACTCGCGAAGATCAAGGCCATCCAGGTCCTGATCAGCGTCGGATTCGAGAAATCCTCCATTGAGAACATCCTCTACGCCTACCCGGACTCCCTGTCCGTCGGGGAGCAGCAGAGGATCGCGTTCGCACAGGTCCTCATCAAGGAACCGCGCATCGTCATACTGGACGAGCCCACCGGGACCATGGACCCCATCACCAAGACGATCATCGCGAAATCCGTCATCCGCGCCAGGGAGACCCTGGGCGAGACGTTCGTGGTCGTCAGCCACGACATGGACTTCATCATGAACTGCTGCGACCGCGCCGCGTTCATGAAGGGCGGGAAGGTCGTCACCATCGGGGACCCCAAGGAGGTCCTCGAGGAATTCGAGATGGAGCCCGTCCCCGAAGGGGAATGATGCCGCATGAAGCAGAAGATGGGGAGGCACCTCAGCTTCGTCGAGTGCAGGGAGTCCATGGGACTCGGCGTCGGAGGGGGATTGGCCAGCAGGGCCACGATCTCCGAGTCCGGGAGGGACGTGGTCGCCATCGCGATGGGTCCCGGACGCAGGCACATCACCAAGCCGGTGTGCGAGATCACCTACGCCCTCAGGGAGGAGGGGATCGACACGAGCGTGCTCGTGGTGAACGCCGGCTCCGGCGTTCCGGCCGATGCCCCCGATATGACCACTGGGTCCTGCTTCGGTCTGGACCCGATCGAGGTCGAGCGCATACAGCAGTTCAAGGTCGCCCTGATCCACCTGGGGAACGTGCGCCTGCACATCGTGTACAAGGCGAGGCTGATCCTCAGGAACGTGGACATACCCGCGATCGTCGTCGCGCAGTGCCCCGTGGATTACGAGGACTTCGCGGCGGTCGGCGTGAAGACGTCCAGGGTCATGCCCCCGGACGACAAGATACAGACCAAGGGCGAGATCATCGAGATCGTCACCGGCGTGGTCAGAGGGGTCACGTGCACCCAGGACAAGCTGGACGAGATCGTATCCAAGGTCCAGTCCATGCTCCCGGAGGGGAAGAGATGAAGATAACGGTCAACGGCGTGGAGAAATCCGTCAGGGCCGGTTCGACGCTCAAGACGGTCATCAACGGCGAGCCCTACGTCAAGGGCTCCCTCATAGCCGTCCACCTCTCCGAGGAGAAGCTGGTGAAGGAGACCAGCGACTTCGAGATCTCGACGGAGCGCGGGACCATGGTCCTGCGCCTCAACGACACCCCGGAAGCGCAGGCCTGGAGGAAGCTGGCGGAGAGCGGCGCCAACCTGACCGCCAGATGGGTCACCCACGATATCGCGTCCTTCGGGAGCTTCCCCACCGATCTCCCGGTGGACAGGTCGGAGCACATGTACAGGGTGTACGACTGCTTCCTCGCGCTGGGGGGATTCGACAACCACACCACGTACGTGATGATCGCCCGCGACAACCACAGGGGCTCCTACGGAGCCGGGAAGGCCGTCATCGGCAGGATCACCGTCGGGAGGCACATCCTGGACGAGATCCGCGAGGGGGACCACATCCTGTCCGTCAAGCCGATGACATCGGAGACGAGCACGGAGAACGTGAAGGTCACCGACGACCTGTCGTTCAAGCTCGAGGACGGGTACAGGGTGGAGACCTACATGGGCATCTCCCTGGACAGGGAGTCCCCGGTCTCGGCGGAGCATGTCCTCATCCTCTCCAAGGAGGGGAAGCTGGACGTCACCGAATCCACCGGCAGCTACGCGTCCTGCTCCGAGGACCTGGACGTGGAGATCCCCAAGGAGGTCTCCCGCGTCAGGGATTCCGGCGCCGTGACCGTCAGGAACGACGGCCTCGGGAAAGGGAGACTGTACATCTACAGGGAGAGGCGCCAGACGTCCGAATCCCACAACCACGCCGGGACCGTCGGGAACGGGAGGGCGCTGCTGTCCTACGTCCCCAAGGGAGGGAAGGTCACGGTGGTCACCGATCCGCCGAGGGCCCTCGCCGTCGGCATGACGCAATCCGCGGGGGAGGAGTTCCTCAGGAACGCCGGGATCGAGGCGAAGCGCACCGGCGACACGTCGGACGACGCGATCATCGCCGAGCAGACCCCCGAGAGGACCCTCGAGGCGCTGTCCGCCGGGCAGGTGGAGATATTCGGCGTACCCAGGGACAGGGTGTTCAAGGTGTCCGTATCCGACAAGGACCCGGTCAGCGCCCAGTACTTCAGGAAGGTCACCGGCCTGAGCCACAAGCCCGTCGGGATCCTGAAGGTCCAATTCACTTTCGAGGGCCTCCCGATGGTCACGTTCTACGGGGACGAGGACCGCGGGAAGAACCTGTACCCCCAGGACCCGTTCAAGAGGGTCAAGAGGGGCGACATCGGACTCACCAACCAGGCGAGGCCCCACCACGGCCTCATCGGGATCAGGCTGGACAACAGCAAGGAGTTCGGACCCACCGGCGAGGAGCCCTACGGGACCAACATCGTCGGGAGATTCGAAGACGACCTCGACAGGCTGATGGACGGTCTGAACGAGGAGGACATCGTATACATCACGGAGGAGGACCTATGAGCGAAGAGAGGGAGACCAGACTGTTCATGATATCCCCGGGGTCCATGCTGACGCCGGACCAGCTCGTGCGCATGATCCACTCGTTCGGCATGGAGGTCACGGTCAAGGAGACGTGCTACGGATGCCTGGTGGAAGCGCCCGCCGCGACCGTCAGGGAGGTGCTGTCCAAGGTCAGGGAGAGATACCCCAACGAGGTCTTCTCCAAGATCAGGGCGTACAGATGCAGCGACCCCGTCAGATGCAGGGCCCAGCACGGAACCCGCCCGGGATACGCCCAGCTGGAAGAGGAGTGGGCGCTGCTCCCGAGGATACAGCACGGCCTCGAAGAGGTCGGGAAGGGCGCGAAGTACAAGGCGCCCGAAGAGAAGAAACGCATTCCCGTAAACGACTTCAAGAAGATTTGCGAGGCGCAGCGATGAAGGTGTTCATAGATCCGCCCAACAGCCTGGTCCTTTACGACCTTGTCGAGAGGTTCGGCCACGAGCCCCTCAGCGCGATGGCGGCCATTCAGGAGAGAGTAGACAATCTGGAAGTGGACATGCCCCCGATGAACGTGACCCTGGACGACGTGGTCAAGGGTCTGAAGTACGCGGGAGTGGAGGTCCCCTCCGGGATCAGGGGCAGGCTGGCCCTCTGGGGCCCGATGATCGAGGCCGCGGATGCGGCCATCGTCATGGACGACTGCCCGTACAGCTTCGGATGCGTCGGATGCGAGAGGTCCAACACCATGGTGAAGTACCTGCTGAAGAGGCGCGGGATCCCCGTGCTCCACACCTCCTACCCGGAGGACGACGAGCAGGCGGTCAACTTCGTGGCGCAGACCAAGGAATTCCTGGAGGGATTGGAATGACCATCAAGATCGCGCAGCTGTCCTGCGGGACGGAATACAGCAGCGTCCAGTACGAGATAGAGAAGGCGGCCAGGTCTGTGGGGGCGAAGATCGTCTACCCCGACGTGTCCGCCGCGGACATCGACGACGCCGTGAAGAGGTTCGGGTTCAGCCCCCGCTCCCCCCAGCTGAAGCTGATGATCGCCAGGGCCGCCGCCCTGGCGGACGAGAAGTACGATGCGGACGCCGTGTTCATCAGCACCTGCTTCAGGTGCGCGGAAGCGGCACTCGTGAGGAACGAGCTCAGGAGATTCGTCCAGGAGCATACCAGGCTCCCCGTCGTCACCTACTCGTTCACTGAGAGGCTCAAGGCGTCCCAGCTGCTCACCAGGATGGAGGCGCTGGTCACCATCGTCTCCAGGAAGGAGCTCCTGGCCAGGGAGAGGCAGACCGGCCTCACCGTCGGTCTGGACTCCGGATCGTCGACCACGAAGGCCGTCGTGATGGAGAACAACAAGATCATCGGGAAGGACTGGACGCCGTCCGGCGATGTCATCGCATCGGCCACCCAGGTCCTCAACAACGCCATGAAGATGGCCGGCGTCGAGATGAAGGACATCGAGGCGATCGGGACCACCGGATACGGGAGGTTCACCCTCGGCGACCACTTCAAGGCGAAGCTGGTCCAGGAGGAGCTGACCGTCAACTCCAAGGGCGCCGTCTGGCTCGCCGACAGGCAGAGAGGGGAGGCGACCATCATCGACATCGGAGGGATGGACAACAAGGCGATCACCGTCAGGGACGGTGTGCCGGACAACTTCACCATGGGAGGGATCTGCGCCGGAGCGTCCGGCAGGTTCCTCGAGATGACCTCCAAGAGGCTCAAGATCGACGTCACGGAGCTGGGAGCGCTGGCCGACAGGGGCAACTGGCGCAACGCCAAGATGAACTCGTACTGCTCCGTCTTCGGGATCCAGGACCTGGTCACCACCCTCGGGGAGGGGAAGAGCTTCGAGGACGTCGCCGCTGCCGCGTGCCACTCCGTCGCCGAGCAGGTGTACGAGCAGCAGCTCCAGGAGATCGACGTCAGGCACCCGATCATCCAGGTCGGGGGAACGTCCCTGATATCCGGTCTGGTCACCCAGGTCGGGGAGGTCCTCGGGGAGAAGCCCATCGTCCCGCCCGACTCCCAGTACATCGGCGCCGTCGGAGGGGCTCTCCTGAGCTCCGGATTCCTGTGAGGGATGCCGATGGAGATAGAGATCGCAGGCGACGACCCCTACGGCACCGCCGCATACGAGAAGCTGTTCGACGAGATCATGGGCGATCTGGACAAGGCCGTCCTGATCGACAGGGTCAGGCTGGTCCTGAGACCGGACGTCCCGCTGTTCGTCTTCTCGATCGTGCTGAAGGCCGCACCGGGCCCGAAGACCGTCGGGGACGTCTGCAACGTCAGGACGGATGTCGGCGGGGTCCACGTGACCATCACGGAGGAGCGCTACGCCCCGGACATCCTGCAGGCGCTGTTCAAGAGATACGGGAGGTCGGCCGTCGAGCAGCAGACCAGGTTCGACCTGAACGTCAACGGCGCCCAGGAGGCCGACGTCTCGGCTCTCGTCGTGTCGTCCGGCGAGGAGGACATGAGGGAGATCGTAGGGGCCATCTGGAGGACCATGCCGGAGGGCATCAAGAACAGGAAGACGCTCATCACCGGGAACGTGGTGACCGTCGTCGCCACCGAGGAGATCCTGCTCCCGGAGATGATCGCCGAAGGCGTGAAGGAGCACGAGTCCATGGGAGGTTCGGCCGATGTTTGAGGTGCTGATGTACGACGGCGGGGTGTACCGCTCCGACGAGCTGTACGAGATCATCGAGGATGTGGGAGGCGTGGTCCTTCAGAAGAACCGCAGCTCCCAGATGCTCAGCGTGGTGATGTCCGTACCGGAGGAGGACCGCGAGGCCGTGGAAGCGGTCTGCAGGGACATCGGAGGGGAGGTCAGGAACGTCCCGCTCGCCGGGACCGAGATCGCAGTGGTCGGACCCACCCTGGGGAGGCACCACATGCCCCACCCGATCTGCGACATAGCGGAGATCCTGAGGAGGAACGGGGCCGTCACCGTGGTCATGGGCATGGCCAGGGGGCGCGGCAAGAAGACCTCGCAGATCTCCATGACCGAGAGGTGCGTCATCGACGAGTACGACGGCGCCATCTTCATGATGGGGAACTTCAAGACCTGCGTGGAGACCAAAGCGGAGCTGATGAGGGACATCCACGTGCCCACCCTGCTCGTGTCCGGTCCCGCCCCCGAGGGCGTGGACGACACCTGCGACGCGATCGTCTCCGGAGTGGGTCGCAAGGCGTCCAGGATGAGGACCCCCGACGAGAGGGCCAAGCTCGACGAGATCGTCGATGCGATGGAGAGGATCCTGAAGGACAAGAAGAGGAGCCTCGAGGAGGACCCGCTCTTCGTGCACCCCGCCGAGGTCAAGCAGATCCTGGAGGGATACGAGCCGATCGACATGTGCCTCAGACCCGCCCCGATGGTATTGCACCTCGATGGACTGAGGATCAAGATACCGTACGCCGAGCACAGGGAGTACCTGGAGAACGTGGTGGTGTACGGGAGGAAACTCGGAGAGATCGCCGACATCTCCCCCTCGAAGATCGACGACAGCAGCGTCGTCATAAGGATAAGGACGCGCTCGCAGGTCGAGGACGAGGACCGGAGACGCGGTACCGCATGACGGTCAGGAAGGGGACCTACGTCCTCCTGATCGACCTGGGCTCCGACCGGGAGATCCGCGTCGGGGCCCTGGGAACCTTCTTCTTCCCGAGAGGGACCTATTGCTACGTCGGCAGCGCCATGGGCGGATTGGACCAGAGGCTGCGCAGGCACCTGTCCAAGGAGAAGGTGCTGAAGTGGCACGCCGATTATCTCACGACCGTAGCGGACGACGTCCGCGCGCTGGAATCCTATCCCGACTTCATCCCCGAATGCGACCTCGCAGGGATGGCCATGGAGTGCGGGATGGAACCTTCTGTGGAGGGCTTCGGATGCTCCGACTGCAGGTGCCGGACGCACCTGTTCCGCGCCGATCCCGATTCCATTGCCAGACTCTCGGAGGCCGCCGGTCTGGTCTCATATAATCTCATTTCTTTTCCGAGCGGGAAACCCTTATAACACGCGACCGTCTTCGCGCATCCAGAAGCACCGCGTATGCGGAGGTTCATCACTCATGAAATGCGTAAACGGCGAGAAACAGATCTCCCAGGAGGAGATCGAGCACGTCGCCTCCCTCATCGGAGGCACGAAGGTCAGGTGCGAGGACGGCAACGTCATCATCACCCCTGCGAACAACGAGGACCTGAGCAAGGCCGTCGCCAGCGTCGTCTCCCACGGCGTGTCCGTGTCCCCCCTCTCCAGGAAGGGCACCCACACCGAGGGCGCCGTCCTCATCGACATGTCCGCCATGAACGGCATCATCGGACTCGACACCGTCCACATGACCGTCAAGGCCCAGGCCGGCTGCAAGATGAAAGCGGTCATCGACGCCGTCGAGGAGGCCGGATTCACCCTCGGACTCCGCCCCGCAGGCGAGGACCCCACCATCGAGGACTGGATCTACACCGAGGAGTCCGTCATCGGCTCCTACAAGTACGGCACCGTCAAGGACGCCGTCTACAACATCTGCGCCATCGACGCCGAGGGAGGCCTCCTGGTCACCGGATTCGACGACATCGGCTACTACATGAGCGGATACAACCTGATCCAGACCATCTGCGCGTCCACCGGCAGGCTGGCCATCGTCTCCGAGGTCACCTTCAAGATCCACCCCAAGGGAGTCACCAAGGCCGTCGCCTACGAGCTCCCCGACACCGGCAAGATGCAGGAGGCCTTCGTCAGGATCGCCCACGAGCCCTCCGTCAAGCCCCTCCAGATCTCCTTCAACGGGAACCTGGCCGTCCTGGCCTTCCAGGGCGAGGAGCAGTTCGTCGACCTCGACATCGAGATGACCGACGCCATCATGGCCGACGTCGGAGCGACCAAGGCCGAGCAGTCCGTCGCGGACGACAAGTTCGGGAACATCGCCGTCGGAGCCTGCGTGTGCCCCACCGCGCCCACCATGTACGTCCCCCTCAAGAACATGGACGCATTCGTCGCGTCCGTCAAAGAGGTCGCCGACTTCAAGATCGCAGGGAACGTCGCCGACAGGAGCACCGTCTGCGTCAAGCTGACCGGCGACGTCGGGGACGACAAGTACGACCTCGCGTCCGACAAGGCCGAGGAGTACGGCGGAAGGTCCAGCCTCAGGTGCCCCAGCAAGTACAGGGACGAGGCCACCAAGGCCTTCATCAAGAGGATCGAGGCCGGGTTCATGGGAGCCGGGGTCGAGGAGCCCAAGCTCTCCAGGACCGTCGACGACGCCATCATCGCCAAGCTGAAGGCCATCGTCGGGGACAAGAACGTCTCCACCAGCGGCATGGACAAGGTCCTCTACAGCCACGACATGGCCCCCCTCCCCAAGGAGGCCGGACTCGCGTTCAACAACATGCCGGACGTCATCGTCAGGCCCGAGACCGTCAAGCAGGTCTCCGAGGTCGTCGCCCTCGCCTACGAGAACGGCATACCCGTGACCCCGAGGGGCAGCGCCTCCTGGGGACTGGGCGGATGCATGCCCACCGCGGGCGGTATCGTCCTCGACATGTCCTCCAAGATGAGGAAGGTCGTCGAGATCAACGAGGAGAGCATGTACGTGAAGGTCCAGGCCGGATGCACATGGAAGAACCTGCTCGAAGCGTGCATGAAGAAGGGCTACATCATCGGATCGTACCCCTCCTCGTTCCCCTCGGGAACCATCGGCGCCTGGTACTCCACCAACGGTATGGGTATCGGGTCCTACAAGTACGGCTCCGCCAGGGAGAACGTGCTGAACGCCGAGGTCATCGTGGATGACGGATCCGTGGTCACCACCGGATGGAACGACCTGGGATCCTACCGCGCCTCGTTCAACCTGAACCAGTTCTTCTCCGGAGCGGAGGGTACCCTGGGATTCATCGCCACCTTCACCATGAGGATCTACCCCATGGGACAGGTCAGGTGCCTCGCCTACGAGTTCGATGCGCTGAAGGACATGAACGGACCCATGCAGGCCCTCGTCGCCAACGCGTCCGTCAGGCCCCTGCACGTCGCATGGTCCGACTACCTCCACTTCCAGAACCAGCACAGGGCCGGCGTCCACGCCCCCGATGTGAAGAACCTCTGGCTCGTCACCGTCCAGGGGGACGAGAAGCACAACGACCTCGAGGAGGCCGCCCTCACCGCCATGGCCGAGGCCGCAGGCGGAAGGAAGATCGCCAACGAGATCGCCGAGCACGAGTGGGAGGAGAGGTGCTACGAGTTCAGGGCCAGGAAGGTCGGTGTCGGAGAGATCCCCGCCGAGGTCATCGTGCCCACCGTCAACTGGGGAGAGTTCACCGACGACTGCTACCACGGATTCGAGGAGATGAAGATGGAGGCCGGAGGAGTCATCGGAGTCCTCGTCGACAGGGGCACCGCCCTGTTCATGCCCTACTACTTCAAGGACGACGAGCTGCTGACCGGAATGCTGTCCTTCGGATTCAACTTCTACCTGGGCGACGTCGCCGCCAGGTACGGAGGGAGGTCCACCGGGTTCGGAGTGTTCTTCGCCTGGGCCATGGACGTCATCCACAACCACGACACCGCCGACAAGACCAGGGAGCTCAAGACCGTCCTGGACCCCCACGACGTCGTCAACCCCGGTCACGTCACCTGCGGAATGACCAGGTTCGGAGTCGACATGAACAAGTCGCTCATGTCCATGGGAAGCGCCCTCATGCAGATCATGAAGAAGATCTTCCCCGCCGACAAGACCTTCGAGAAGAACCTCGCCAGGTTCAGATACGACGAGCTCGAGCACATCAAGGGTCTCGACAGGGTCCACAAGCTGGGAGACGGAACCCAGTGATAACACCGGGGCCCTCCGGGGCCCCGGACAAAACGCCGTCCCCGGACGGCATCTTACCTTCTCATTCCGATTCCGCCCATTCCCTCATATCGTCCATATCGACGATCCTCAGGCTCGGATCGGGCTCGTCCTCCAGATGCTCCTTCAGGTAATCGGAGAACCCGGAACGGGAGAACACGATAAACCGGCGGTTCCCCGGCCACTCCCTTATGACCTCGGCGCGCGCCTTGAGCGTATCGACCTCGTTCCTGCCCACGGGCTTGTCGGTGAACTTGCATTCGCCGAGGAGCAGCCGCTCGAAGCCGTCGTCGACCAACGCCACCAGGTCTATGTCGCCGTCCTCTGTGACGGCCTTCCCGTCCGCATCCTTCTGAACCACGCCGCCGACCGTCTGCGGTATCGCACCCCACCGGCTCCATGAATCATGATCGCAGCCTGATTAAGTTAAGCAAAAGTTAACTTCTTCAAAGAGGTAAAGACAAACTTAACTTCTTCATGGTCAGAACCGACTGAGGATCAAACGTAACGGACGATGTCCCCGGCACGTTCGATGATCAGCATCTCCGGGTCGGCCGCGATCCAATCGTCCCTCGTGCAGGATCCCGTCAGGACGCCTGCGAAGGAAGCCCCCGCATCGTGCGCGGACTGCCAGTCGGTGATGTTGTCCCCGACGTACATGATGTCCGAAGGTTCCACACCCAGCTCCGCGGCGAACTGGCGCATCGCCACGGGCGAAGGCTTCGCATCGTCGTAGAACGTATAATCCCTGCCCATGACCACGTCGAACTCGTCGAACAGCGGGCCCAGGGCCCTGCGGGCGTATTCCCTCCCGCCGCGGGTGAGAATCCCGACCTTAAGACCCTTCCCGCGCAGGATGTCGAGGCATTCGACGGAACCCGGGAACGGCACCGCCTCCGAGACGAACTCGCATTCGCATTCCAATGTGAGCTGTTCGATCTCCTGATAGATCCCCGGCCACTCGTCTGCACGGCCGTTGGCCTGGAGCCAATCCCTGATCGGCGCCCTGAGCCTCTTCGCCCTGCCCCCGAAGTCGATGCTGTCGAAGGGGACATCGTGACGCTCCAGGACCGTGCGGTCCGCGTTATTCAGACGGGAGTAGTCCACGCGGGTCTTCATGAAGGTCCCGTCCATGTCGAATCCGACGGCTTTGAAGCGTCCCGTCCCGGGAATTCCGCAGAGATTGTTCGACTCGTTAGTGCACATCAGATACCTCTGGAATTTTCCATACGTGCAGTTTTTCCCTCTCCCAGACATGTCTGGCTCGGAGTCGGGAGGGAATGCCCCGCCCGATCATCTCGACGGGGGCCACATCCCCCTGAGCCTCGGACCCTCCCTGTCGCCGTCCATGGTCCAGACCTCCATCCCGGGGATGATCATCCTGACCGCCGGGACGTTGAGCTCCGGACGGGTTATGTCGGCCGCGATGACGTACTGGAATCCGGCGTCCATCAGCTTGCCGAGGACGACCTCGATATCGTCGAGGACGTCGTTCGTGGCCTCGTTCCTCATATCGGACAGCTTGACCTTCCTGTCCGTGTGGGAATACCAGAGGCGGTTGACCTCCTTGATCCTCTCGTAGCCCATATCGTTGGCGACCCTCTGGAGCTGGGCGTTGATCTTCTTCCCGTCCTTGTGGGTGGCGCGGCTCTGGGCCACCTCGGTGATCGCGCGGATCGCTGCGATCTCAGGGTTCAGATGGGTCCCGACGCCGATGGTCAGCATCTCGGGGTCCTTCGTGACCGTATCGTCGGCGGCGGCGCCGATGGTCGTCACGCCGGTGTCGCATGTGAGGTTCTTCAGATGGACCTCCACGCCCTTGTCGGCGAACTTCGCCAGGAGCTGTCCGGGAACGGAATCCGGGTCCACCTCCACGTCGGGGACCGGCGTGTTCCTGTACTCCGCTATGGACCATGCGTCCCTCTCGATGAGCTCGAAGGTCGCGTGCAGGACGGCCTCCTCCATCGTGTTCCCCGCGGCTATGCCGTTGGTGTGGAACTTGTACAGCTGGAGGTCGGTGTCCGGCTTGTACGGGTAGAAGACCTCGCAGGCGGGAACCCACATCTGCTCGCCCCTGAACATCTCCCATGCGGGGGTCCAGGCGATCTCGGCGCCCTGGAGCTTGTCCAGAGCCCAGATCGGCAGGATCAGGTCCTTCGGGTCCAGCGTGGGCATGATCTCGCACGCCTGCTCGTAGGTCCCGTACGCGACGGTGTCGGAATCCCTCCTCTCCGCGCTGTAGCGCTCGATGGATTCCATCACGGCGGATGCCTCCGCCTGCTCGCGGGTGACCCCCTTGCCGTTGTAGTACTTCGGCTTCCCCAGCGCGGTCTGCTGCCTGTCCACCGAGAACACCGGGATCCCGATGTCGTCCTTGGACGTGATGTCCTCCGGATCGCCGAGACCGGCGGTCTTGAGCAGGGGGAGGACCCTGGCGAGGGTCTCCTCCGGAGGGACGATCCTTATCCCCGTCTCGGGGGAGTACTTGGGACAGTGCTTGAGTTCGAGCATGGTTCACCGCCGATTGATGATGTGTGTCGGGTGATGGTAGTAGCCCCCCTTCTGTTTCAGACGGCATTCAACTTCGCGTCCTACCCGCGGGTCCCGGGCCGGTCTTCCCCGCTGTGCGGACTTGCTCCGGTGGGGAGTCGCCGTTTCACCAAATCCCGGGGAACGTCGCCGCCTGACGGTTCATCCTGTCTGCCCGGTCTGTGTCGTTTCTGTGCCCTTGCCACGGCTCTCGCCGTATCCGATTTCCGGATCCACCTTGCCCTTGGAGGAGGGAACTTCCTCAGCTGGCTCGCGCCTACCGTCGGCCGTCCTCCGTCTCCCGACGGCGGTACGATGCATGCGTGTTAGATAATCCCATCGACTCGATAGGGATTGGATCGGTCCGCTCAGAGGAAGTCCCCTTTCGCGGACTCCCACCTGGCATGACATCATCATGACCTAAAACGGTCGAACGGCAACGTTTTGAATACCGAATGGGTATCCCTGCATCATGGGAAAAGATGTGCTGAAGAGGACCGCCGTGATCCTGATCGCGGTCGTGATGATCCTCATGTTCATCACCATCCCCCTGTGCTACGCGTTCATGGACATGGGGCCGTTCGCCCTGGCGATACTGGCCCTGTTCT
>CAVDQR010000023.1:4551-13318 GCA_963611065.1 Bacteroides ovatus | reverse complement strand
GTCCGGCCCTGTTCCGGGGAACCATCTGGCCACCTCGGACCCCTGTCCATGCTCAAAAAAGCCCCCGCAACAGGCGCAGGATACATAAAACTACTGGTTGCGACAGTCAAAGATATCTACTGGCTACGAATTTCGTAATCCAGGCACCGTCGGATGGCCGGATTCTACGGAATCCGTAGGAAAAGCCGAAGTTTCTGGCTAACCTTCTTATATTCCCTTTTCAGCTCAGTAAGCATGACTGAAGGGAAGTGGTCATTTTGACCGAAGAGAGAAGCGTCTTCGGCGGGAGGAAGGCATTCATCCTCGCCACCGCGGCCTCTGCTGTCGGTCTCGGTAACCTCTGGAGGTTCCCCACCCTCGCCGCCAGGCACGGGGGAGGAACGTTCCTCATAACTTACATCATAGTCGTTCTCCTGTTCGGCGTCATCCTCCTGTGCACGGAGATCGCCATCGGGCGTCACACCCGCAAGAGTCCGATCGACGCGTTCGACACCCTCAACCCCAAGAGCAAGTTCCTGGGTGTGATGGCTTCGGCTGTACCGGCCATCATCATGCCGTATTACTGCGTCATCGGAGGATGGGTATTGGCGTTCCTGGTGGGATACGGCACCGGCACGGACATGTCGTCCGCGTTCGGCGGCTTCATCAGCTCCTACTGGTCCATCGTCGCGTTCCTGGCGTTCTTCGGCATGTCCATGCTCGCCATCTACGCCGGTGTCACGAAGGGAATCGAGAAGACGAGTCTCATCATGATGCCCCTGCTCCTGGTCATCCTCGTGGTGCTGGTCATCCACATGTTCCTGCAGCCCGGGATGTCCGAGGGTATCAGCAAGTACCTCTCCTTCGACCTCAGCGAGGTCAACGGGAGCATGCTGGTAGACGCCATGAGTCAGTCGTTCTTCTCGCTGTCCATCGCCATGGGTATCCTGATCACATACGGATCCTACATGGACAAGAAGGAGGACATCGAGATCTCCGCTCTGAGCATCGGTCTGATCGACACCGTCGTGGCATTCCTCGCCGGTCTCCTGATCGTCCCCACCGTGTTCAACTACGTCCAGACCGAGTGCGGCGGCGTCATGCCCGCCGGTCCCTCGCTGATCTTCGGCGCTCTGCCGAACATCTTCGTCGACATGCCCGGCGGACAGTTCATCGGAGTGCTGTTCTTCCTGCTGGTGTTCCTCGCCGCGCTGACTTCGGCCATCTCGGTCGCGGAAGCTGTCGTGGCCACCATCATGGACCGCGCCCACAAGACCCGTAAGGAGGCCGTCATCCTCTTCACGATCCCCGTGGCGATCGTCGGTACCATCGTCTGTCTCGGATTCGGTCCTCTGGACTTCGTCATGATAGGCGACAAGGGAATCCTCGACATGCTGGACATCCTGTCCAACAGCATCATGATGCCCATCGTGGCGTTCGGTACATGTGTCGTCATCGGCCATGTGGTCGGATGCAAGCTGGTCATCGACGAGATCGAGTCCTCCGGCAAGTTCAGGCTCAAGCCCGTGTACCCCATCCTGGTCAAGTGGGTGGCGCCCATCGCCATCGCCGCGATCATGGTGTCCGGTATCCTGGCGCTCTGATCCCGGAATGAAAACAGGTCCGGACGGGTTCCCGTCCGGACCATCTTCGATACAGATTTTTGAGAAGGGGGCCGGAGCCCCTGAGGTGTTTTTTTAGAACAGCTTGAAGACTCTGTCGGAGAACCCGACCATGTCTTCCACGGGCATCCCCGCGATGAGGGCCGCCTGGTCGTACATGATGACGGCCATGTCCCTGGCCTTCTCCGGGTCCTCCGCGATCGTCTTCTTCAGGGCCGCGTAGGCCGGGTGGTCGGCGTTGATCTCCAGGACGCGCTTCGCCTTCACGTTCCCGTTGTCGCCCGGGACGGATGCGAAGTACTTCTCCATCTCCAGAGACACATCCCCATCCGCGCTCAGGCAGACCGCGTGCGTCTTCAGCTTGTTGGACAGGCGCACGTCGGAGACGGAATCGCCGAGGGCGTCCCTGATGAAGTCCAGGGTGTCCTTCTCGGCTTCCGCCTTCTCCTCGGACTCCTTCTTCTCGTCCTCCGTCTCCAGCCCCAGGTCCTTCCCGGCCACGTCGCAGAACTCCTTGTCGTCGTATTGCATCATGGTCTTCAGGGCGAACTCGTCCACGTCCTCGGACAGGCACAGGATGTCGTATCCCTTGGCGGTGACCTGCTCGGTCTGGGGGAGCTGCTTGGCCCTGGCCACGCTCTCCGCAGCTGCGTAGTAGATCTTCTTCTGGTCCGGGGGCATCGCATCGACGTACTCGCGCAGCGTCACCAGGGAATCCTTCTTCAGCGAGTGGAAGAGCACCAGGTCCTTCAGCTGGTCGGCGTTGGCGCCGTATCCCTCCACGATGCCGTATTTCAGCTGGAGGCCGAAGGCCTTGTAGAACCCGAGGTACTTCTCGCGCTCGTCCTTCAGCATCCTCTCCAGCTCGGCCTTGATCTTCTTCTCGATGTTGGAGCGGATGGCCGACAGCTGCCTGTCGTGCTGCAGCATCTCCCTGGAGATGTTCAGGGACAGGTCCGGGGAGTCCACCACACCGCGCACGAACCTGAAGCACTCGGGCAGGAGGTCCTTGCACTTCTCCATGATCATGACGCCGGAGGAGTACAGCTGCAGTCCGGGCTCGTACTCCCTGCTGTAGAAGTTGTACGGTGCGACCGCGGGGATGAACAGCATGGCCTTGTAGCTCACCGCCCCCTCGGCGTTGATCCTGACGACGGCGACGGGGTCCTCCCAGTCGCGGAACTTCTCCTTGTAGAACGCGAAGCACTCCTCGTCGGTGACGTCGGATTTCGACTTCTGCCAGATGGGGACCATGCTGTTGACGACCTCGTCGACTACGGAGGTCTTCCACTCCTTCTTCGGTTCGCCCTTGTCGTCGACCTCGCCGGTCTCCACCATCTCGTCCTTCTCGACGTCCATGTGGATCGGCCAGCGGACGTAGTCCGAGTAGGTCTTGACCAGGTTCCTGAGGCGGTAGGATTCGAGGAACTCGGAGTATCTCTCGTTCTCGTCGTCGGGGCGGAGGTGCATTACGACCTCGGTGCCCCATCCGTCCTTCTCGCACTCGTCGATGGTGTACCCGTCGGCGCCCTTGGACCTCCACCTGTAGGCCTGGTCGGAGCCGTACTTCTTGGTGATGACGGTGACCTCGTCGGACACGAGGAACGCGCTGTAGAAGCCCACTCCGAACTGTCCGATGATGTCCACGTCCTTGCCCTCCTCCATCTCCTTCTTGAAGTCGAGGGAGCCGCTGTGGGCGATGACCCCGAGGTTCTTCTCCAGGTCGTCCTTGTCCATCCCGATCCCGTTGTCGGAAACGGTGACGGTGCGGGCGTCCTTGTCGGAGGTCACCTTGATCTTGAGGTCCTCGCGGGGTACGGTGACCTCCTCGGGTTTGGTCATGGCGAGGTAGTGCAGCTTGTCGATCGCATCGGACGCGTTGCTGATGATCTCCCTCAGGAAGATCTCCCTGTGGGTGTAGATCGAGTTGATCATCAGGTCGAGAAGCTGCTTGGATTCTGCTTTGAACTGTCTCTTCGACATATCTCCAGCCTCCGCTGTCGCGGTTGTATATGGCCTCAACTATCTGAACTTCTATAAGAACTTTCGTAAATTTGTGTTAGATACACAGTTCATGAACACCGCAGTCTACGCGCGTGATAAAGGTGGCCGTGGGCAAGGGATTGATCAAACCGTCGAAATCGGATTCCGCGCCACGCAACAGGAGCTACGTTCCATTCTGGGCATGATGACCTTTGCTCTGCCCAGATCCACGGATGCCGGATTGTCGGCATCCGTATTCGTCCGAATCCCGTCGCGGACGGTCCGACTGAACCGGGGATATACTTCTGCGCCGTTCGAAGCATCATGTACGGCAGAGAGTCCCGTTTGGAGAGGATGAAGGAGAGGCTCGGACTGCGTTGGACCGTGTCCGTCGAGGATTTCCAGAGCAAGGGGTGGACCATGCGCCTCGCCGAGCCCATAGAGGTGACTGTGCGCAGCAGCGGCCTCGGTTGGGAGGCCTGCAGCGCGGAGCCGTCGATCTGCTGCCGCGGGAGGACCCCGTCGGATGCGTTGGGGTTCTACAGGTTCTGCCTGTCCGAGTACGAGGCCTGAACGCGGCGGGGCCCGGAGGAGAAAGTCGGAACAGACTCGGATCTCAACCAGTGACTCGGCCGATGGCCGTCCCGGGTCCCCGCCGGATGACCATCGTATCAGATACTAAAAAAGTATCTCACTTCAGTCCCTTGCAGGCTTCGACCGCCGCGTCGTATATGTCGCGGAAGGGGACGTCCTTCTCCCTGCTGATGCGGGCGACGTCCTCGTACTCCGGATGGAAGCGCTTCATCCCGTCCATCGAGCACACCTTCACCGACACGTCCCCGTAACCCGTCGATACGGTCACGGACTCCCTGTCGAGCTTCGTGCGCTCCATGACGCACCTGCGGATGCCGATGGTGGTGGTCTCCCTGAAGATGATGCCTTCCAGGGCCTCCCTCTCCTCTTCCTTGCATATGACGGTCAGGAGCCATCCGGGGCGGTTCTTCTTCATGTAAACCGGGGCGTAATTCACTTCCCTGGCCCCGGCCGCGAACAGCCTGTCCATGGCGAATCCCAGGGATTCCCCGGTGCAGTCGTCGATGTTGCATTCGAGCTTGACTATCGTCTCCGTCTCCCCGGAGGGGCGGACGAGCATCGCGCGGAGGATGCCGGTCCTCTCAGACTCCCTCTTGCCGGCGCCTATCCCGATCTCCTCGATTAGGAACGAATCCGGCACCGAGCAGGTCCTGGAGGCGGCGGCGAAGGCCGCCCCTGTGGGGGTGACGTACTCCCCCGCGGAGTCGGTGATCCTCAGCTTCAGGCCGTGCACGCGGGCGATGTTGGCCACCGCCGGGGCCGGAACGGGTATGATGCCGTGCTGGCAGCGTATGGTCCCGGTGCCCTCGTACAGGTCGGAGAAGCACACGCCGTCGACATCCAGATCGTCCAGGCACACCGCCAGGGAGATCATGTCCACGATGGAATCCACCGCGCCGACCTCGTGGAAATGAACGTCGGCCATGGGGACGTTGTGCGCCTCCGCTTCGGCTTCCGCCAGGATGGCCGCGATCCTGTGGGCGAACCCCTTGGCGCGCGGGGTCATGTCGGCGGAATCGATGATGTCCACGATGTCCGAGTACGTCGTGTGCTCGTGACCGTGGCATTCCGCCTTGTGCTTGCCGTAAAGGTATTTCTGGTCGTGGTCGTGGTTGTCGCGGTCGAGGATGACGGCGAAGTCCTTCGCGCGCATCCCCGACTTGACGACGTCCCTGATCTCTATCCTGTACCCCTTCAGCCCGGTGGACCCGAGGGCCCTGCCGATCCTCTCCGGATCCGCTCCGAGGTCGAGCATGGCCGCCACGGCCATGTCCCCGCTTATCCCGGAGGAGCATTCGAAGTACAGGATGCCGTCCATGCTCAGAGCACTCCCATGTTGGTGAGCTTCTCGGGCAGGTAGTGGTCCGTCACGTAGTCCAGGCCGTACTTGGCCAGCGCCTGCTGTTCGGCCTTCTTGTTCATCTGGAGCATGGCCTGGATCTCGTTGACCCAGAACTCGTCTGTGAATCTCGGATCCGTCAGCTCGGCGTGCAGCGCCCCGACGTCCTTGTCGTTGAGCTTGTCGGTCGGGAGGTCGTAGTTCAGGATGTCCGACGCCGTTATCCCGACGAACTGCGCCGTCGGGGTGGCGAGATACTCGGAGATGTGCGCGGTCTTGATCGCACCGTACGCCACGGACGCGTAGATCCTGAACGACCACGGGTCCCCGTCGGTGAAGACCACGACGGGGATGTTGTACTCCTCGTTCATCCTCTTGATGAGACGCCTGGTCGACCTGGCGGGCTGTCCGGAGAGGTGCACCAGGGTGCATCCGAACCTCTCGGGGAACCCGTTCTCGATCAGCCTGGCGTACATACCTCCTGTTTCTATGGCCATGACGAACTTCGTGTTGCCCGGGTCGATCTGGAAGGTGTCGTCCTCCACCTTGTACGGCACCGCGAATCCCGCTTCGGACACGTCGTCCATGCAGTTCACGGTCTTCATGCCCTTCTTGGTCATGGTGGTGAAGTTCACATCGCCGTACACGTGGGCCCCGGACTCCTCCGGCCTGAGCTTGAAGTCCTCCCTCATGCAGCTGGTGACCGTCTCCAGGTCCTCGGCGAGCAGGTTTCCCTCGTCCTGGGTGTGGAACTTGGCGTTGTGCCAACCCTCGGAGATGTAGTACATCTCCCTTAACGTCGAGGATTTGTTCTCGCGGATCATCTCGTTGATGAAATCCGTGGTGTAGACGGTGCGGAGCATCATGACCGCCCCGTTGACCGTCTTCGCGGTACGTGACGTCTTCAGATCCCCGTACTTCCACACGTTGTGCCTGGGATCGAACTCGATGTTCCTCTTGGACCTCAGGGGGAGGTTCATCGAAGGGATGTCGCCGTTGTCCAGCTGGTCGTAGAGGTTCTCCACGATCCCGGTGAGGCTCTCGAGGGCCTCCTTCTGTCTGTCAGTCCTCGCCAAGGTCCTCAACCTCCTCCTTCTCCTCTTCCTCGTCGTCCTCTATGTAATCGTCGGTCTCGACGATCTCCATTCCCTTGATTCCCCAGTCTCCCGGGAGCTGCTCCGCGCCCATCACCATCGCCGGGTTCAGTCCGGAGAAGTAGATGTCGTCGGCGTCGAAAGTGTCCGCCATGTCGCCCACGAGCTCGAAGGAGATCTCGATGTGCTCCGAGGGCTGGATGTCCTCCACGGTCCAGTTGGCCTTGCCCTCGTCGTTCATGTCCTTGAAGCGCTCGTTGGTGAACAGCGTGAGGTTCACCGCCTCCTTGGGGAGGTGGGCGTGCAGCATGAACGTCCTGGGCTGCACGGTGTAGTTGTACACGGTGTACGTGATCTTCCTGGTCTTCTTGTCGACCTTCTTGACCGTCGGCTCGACCCAGACCACGTTCATGATCTTCGTGATGGTCCTGTCCAGGTTCGGCACGGGTCTCCCGAGCTGCTGGGCGGCCTTCTCGGCCATGTCCGGGAGGATCTCCTGGACGATCTCGAACTTGGCGTGGGTCTTCTTCTTCCTCTCCATCTTGTTCAGATGGCTCTTGAGGTTCCTGGCGCACAGCCTGAGCGCCAGTCCGATCTCAGACTGGAGCTCGGGGAGGCTGGCGACCGCCTCCTTCCCTTCGGAAGTGAACGGGACCTTGGTGGATGCCACGTGGACCAGGATGATGGCGGGTCCGTAGGGGATGCCCTTCCCGCCCCTCTGCTCCAGGCCGTACCTCCTCCAGTCCAGTTCGGATATCGCCTTGGTTATGGCGCACGCGCCCTGCTGGTAGAGCAGCGGGACGCGGTTGGCGAACCTCAGGATCTGGACGGGTCCGTCGGAGGGTATGTCGCCTCCGTAGACTATGCCCGCTTCAACCACGAACGGGTTCCCGTTGACCGCCTTCGGCGAACGGGTGACCGGCGTTGCGTAGTAATCCGGCCTCATGCCGTCCAGGACGTGCATCAGACCCTTCTTGATCAGGGTGTCCCCGATGGGGGACAGGCAGTCCGTCGGGGGCGCCATGATCTTCACGCCCTCGATCGCCTTCAGGATCTTCACCGCATCGTCCCTGTCGATCTTCGACGGGGCCTTCTCCGGCTTCACCCCCGATTTCTCGCAGATCTCGGTGGCGATCCTGTCGGTGATCCTGGAGAAGTCGTTCTTCAGGAAGGCCTTCAGCGTCTTCTGCGAGGTGTTCCCGGCGTACTTCAGCAGGTCCCCGATCTCCATGCCCTCGGGGTGGGGCTTGATCTCCTTCGGCCTCGGGGGCATGATGTCCGTGGCCCTCTCGAACACGAACCCCTTGCCCTCCGGGTCGCGGAACGATATCTGGGCGTGGGGGTTCACGATGGCCGTGTCCCTCAGGTACTCGTACACCGACTGCTTCCCGGTGATGTACCTGCCCTTGATCGTGTACTCTATGCTCGTACCGTGGGCCTTGTCCCACGTCTGAGCCTTGTCGTTGGTGACTATAGGACGGTTCGTCTTGGTGTCGATGACGATGTCCATCCCCCAGGCGGGCTCGTCCTCGTCCTCGATCTTGGAGATGACGTGGGCCGGCTTCCCGGTGGTGATGTTCCCGTACATGACGGTGGCCGAGATCCCGATACCCTGCTGTCCCCTGGACTGCCTGAGGGCGTGGAACCTGGATCCGTAGAGGAGACGGCCGAACACGTTGGGCATCATCCTGTGGACGATCCCGGGACCGTTGTCCTCGATGCATATGCGGTAGTCCTCGTCGTTGAGCCTGTCGATCCTGACGGACACCTCCGGGAGGATCCCTGCCTCCTCGCAGGCGTCGAGGGAGTTGTCCACCGCCTCCTTGATACCCATCAGGAGGGATTTGGAGCGGGAGTCGAACCCGAGGATCTGCTTGTTCTTCTCGAAGAACTCCGTGACGGAGATCTCCTGCTGCTTCGAGGCCAGCTTGTGCGCTATGGCCGGTTTCTTGCCGCCCGGCTCGGCGGCCTGTTTGGTAGAATCTTCAGAGGGCATCCGGGCGGGACATGGCTGTTCCGCTCTTAAGGTTCATGGATGGATGCGTGGTCTGGATGGAACGGACCGAATTCCCGCATCCGCATTCCGGGTCGGAACGGCAACGGAATTTGATATGTTACAATGCATCAAAACATGTTGAAATTGGCATTTGCTATGT
>CAVDQR010000023.1:0-4541 GCA_963611065.1 Bacteroides ovatus | reverse complement strand
GGACATGGCTGTTCCGCTCTTAAGGTTCATGGATGGATGCGTGGTCTGGATGGATCAGTATATAGTCGTTCCGCTATAGAATGAATATCATGAATCTCTTTTAGCATGTGTGCGGGGTGCGACGGGGATGTACACAGACGAGGAAATCATGGCCATGGGATTCGAATGCCTCGAAGAGAGGTTGGGATTCGTCGATATGCAGCGTTTCATCGCCTCCATCCTGAGAGATCCGGGGAACTACACGATAGAGCGGAGGGCGATCTTCGACGGCATGTCCGTCGAGGACGTCCGCAGGGAGACCTCCGCCTACTGCAGGGAGCATCCCCTGAGCGACGAGGCCCGTGTGCGTCTCGACAGGTATAGGGCGGAGCACGGCGGCGACGGGGAAATGTGAGGTTATGGTGTATCAAACAACGTTGAAATCGGCATCTGATATGCCGTAACATATCACATTGGTCGGTATCGGTCCAGTCTCCAGCATCGTGCGCATACGCATCCGCCCGTGATGAGACGGAGAAACCGCGGTCCCGGGCGGTGCGAGACGAATGTCTCGTCGACGGTCCTCTGAATGCTTAAAATACCGAACGCGCATCCCGCGCGCGATACAAATGGTCGATGAGAAAGCCATCCAGGCAGCGCAGGAGAAGTACGGGCAGCTCCTCAGGAAGCAGCTCGAGAGGGTCGAGAGGCTCAAGTCCGAAGGGGACTGGGTCGACTACTCCAAGCTCGACAAGCTCATCATCGGAGTGTGCGGAGGGGACGGAATCGGACCCTACATCTGCGCATCCGCCCAGAAGGTCATGGAGTTCCTGCTCGCCGACAAGATCAAGGCGGGCAAGGTGGAGATCAGGCAGATCGACGGGCTCACCATCGAGAGGCGCGCGGAGGTCCTGAAGGCCATCCCCGACGACACCCTCGAGGAGCTCAAGAAGTGCCATGTGATCCTCAAGGGACCCACCACGACCCCCGCCAAGGGAGACCCCTGGCCCAACATCGAGAGCGCCAACGTCGCCATGAGGAAGGAGCTCGACCTGTTCGCCAACGTCCGCCCGGTCAGCGTCCCGGAGCTCGGGATCGACTGGACCTTCTACAGGGAGAACACCGAGGGGTCCTACGCCCTGGGTTCCGACGGGTTCTTCGTGACCGACGACCTGGCGATGGACTACTGCGTGGCCACCAGGCAGGGTACCGAGAGGATCATCCGCGCCGGTTTCGAGCATGCGAAGAAGTCCGGCAAGAACTACGTGTCCATCATCGTCAAGGCGAACATCATCAAGACCACCGACGGTCTGTTCGTCGACCTGGCCGATGAGATCGCCAAGGAGTACCCCGAGGTCAAGCACGACGTGTGGTTCATCGACATCACCACCGCCAAGCTGATCGACCCCGCCCGCAGGTCCGACTTCAAGGTGTTCGTGCTCCCCAACCTCTACGGGGACATCATCACCGACGAGGCCGCCCAGATCCAGGGAGGAGTCGGAACCGCCGGATCCGCCAACATCGGAAAGAGGTACGCCATGTTCGAGGCCATCCACGGCTCCGCGCCCAGGATGGTCACCGAGGGCAGGGCCCAGTACGCCGACCCGTGCAGCATGATCAAGGCCGTCGCCATGATGATGGAGCACATCGGGGAGGTCGACAAGGCCAAGAAGCTCGGGATGGCGCTGGACGTCTGCTGCCAGTTCGAGAAGAAGCTCAGGATGACCGGAAGGGACACCGGAGCGACCGGCGACGAGTTCGCCCAGTACGTCATGGACACCATGCAGAGGGCCGACCTCGAGCAGGTGTGGAAGTCCTACGTCGACGCGGCCATCGCGAAGGCGAAGAACTGATTTCTGAAACTTCAAAGCCGGGCCGTCCGGGAGGGCGGTCCGGTGTCAATTTTCGATATTTATGAGCGGTCTGGCCCGTCGTCCGTATCATCCGTCGGAACGGTACCGTATTATCACCCCGTAGGATATCGGGGACGGGGACGGGAGCATGATGGAGACACCCGAGAGATCGACGCTGAATGACCTTCGCGAGACTGTGAATGATGCCGGGCCGGCCGGCCGTTTGGAGGGGCATTACCGCGATATCACGGACGGTATCGGGGCCGGGGAGCCGTCGGAGGCGCTCGCGGGGACGGAGATCCTTCTCAATTTGAGCGCCCGCATGTCCGACCTCCATAGGCCGTTCGCGGCACTCCGCTGTCTGGACCGTGCCGAGGACATCTGCGGTTCCGCCATGGGGGCGTTTGATCACCCGTCGGAGCTGGACATCGGATTCGAGCATTGCCGTGCGAAGAAGGCCGAATGCCTGCTCGGGATGGTCGAGGATGTCCCGGAGGAGTACCGTCCGCTCCTGGCCATCGCCGGTTCCAGCTACCTCAACTGCGCCGTCGAGAATCTGATCGGGTTGGGAGACATCGGGTCCCTCGAACACTACTGCGGCTGGCTGAAGGCCTCCGAGCTGTACAAGAGGGCCTATCCGATATCGCAGCACGAGATAGACAGGCTCAACCGGACGACCGCGGAAGGGGGATATCCCGCATGGTGTCGGGAGAACCAGAGGTATCTGAGCATCGTCGACGCGGTTCCGGACGTCTGCACCTGCGACGATATCGGATTGGATCTGGATGAGGAGCGCCAATGGCTCCTGGAGGATGTGACGGGGACATACGACCACTGCAGGAGGCTGTTCTACAGGGTCGCGGAGGACCCGTCGAAGGTCGCAGCGGGGCTCGGGAGGGACGACGTCGAATGCGTAGTCGACTGCTGCGTCCGTCTTTACACACTGCTGGACAAGACCGCCGGATTGATCGCGTACATGTTCCCGTACGGAGGTTCCGAGGAGTACCCCCGGTTCCGCGATGTGGCCGAAGCATTCGGGTGCAGCCCCAATCCGTATCTGAGGTCGATGCGCGGGATATGCGGGGACGTGTTCCCCGACGGCACCGCCGCGGGGTGGGGATCCATCCTAAACGGCATCATCCGCGGGACGCTGAGGGTCGCGGATGCGAAGGAGGGTGCGGGGGATTTCCGCAACGTCGCCGTCGTCACGCCCGCCGGACTGGTCCGGTGCGCGGATGTGCTGATGTGCGATGTCAGGGAGGTCCTGCTCAACCTCGTGCTGGCGGTGGAGTACAGCAGGAACCACCGATCGGATCCGCGGGAACACCGTCCCGACTCGCCCTCCAACGGCATGTCATCCGACAACCGAACAACCGACACTTTATACGCGGGGGCCGATACGTTCCTCAATGTCTGTAGATTTCGAGAATCTTGAGAGGGCCATCGTCTCCGCGATCAGGAACGACGTGGAGGACCAGGACATCGCCGTCGCGTTCTCCGGCGGTCTGGATTCCGGACTCGTGGCCGCGATCTCCAAGGACTACGCCAGGTCCGTCACGCTGTACACCTCCGGGAGGGACCAGTCCTACGACGTCGTCATGGCGCAGGACATGTCCGAGAGGCTCGGCCTCCCGTGGCTCCACATACCCATCACCGAGGACAACATCGAGGCGAGGCTCAGGGAGATGATCACCATCACCGGGACCTCCTCCCCCCTCACGCTGTCCTTCGAACTCCCCATGTTCTTCGTCTGCAGGACCGTCCACGAGAAGTACATCATCGGCGGACAGGGATCGGACGAGCTGTTCTACGGATACAACAAGTACGTCGGACTCCCCGACGACGAGCTCGTCAGGGCCCGCAAGTCCGACCTCGGGAAGCTGATCTCGTCGACCATCCCCCACGAGACCATGGTCGCCGACCACTTCGGGAAGAAGATCTTCTACCCGTACATGGACCCGCTCGTGACCATGCAGGTCAACGCGATGGATCTGGATGTCCTCAAGCCCAAGGACGGCGACTCCAGGAAGATGCTCCTCAGGGACATCGCCAGGGACCTCGGATACCCGTTCATCGCCGACAAGAGGAAGAAGGCCGCCCAGTACGGGTCCGGAACGATGGATCTCGTCAGGGAAGTGGCCAAGAACAAGGGCATGACCTACTCCGAACTCGTGGATTCCATTTACAAGGACATCTTCGAGTGAACGAGGTCCGCGAGGAGGCCGGCCGGATCCAGATCCGTCAGCGCGTAGAGCATGCGGGTCCCGACGGCGTCCTCCATCTCGTTGAACATCGGCCCCCCGTCGAAGACGAAGTCGATGCCCACGAGGTCCGACGGCAACGCGTCGCAGAGCCTCGAAACCATTCCAGCGACCCCCGCAGGGGGGTCGCACAGTTCTATCGAACCCCCGAGCTTGTAGTTGGCCCTGAAGTCGTGCCCGTTGGAGCGCATGACGCACGCGATCATCTCCCCATCCAGGACGTAGGCGCGCATGTCGCGCCCGGGCTCGGACGCCATGGTCTGCACGATCGGATCTTCGATCCCGGCGCATGCCGATTGCACCTCTTCCGGCGAATCGGCCCTGAACACCTGGGTTCCGCCGTGTCCGGACCTGGATTTGACGACCCACGGCGGTCCGGGCGGGAGGGGTTCCCCCGGAACGGAGACGGGGAGGAACGGTACGCCGACCTTCCGGGCCAGCATATAGG
>CAVDQR010000022.1:0-13545 GCA_963611065.1 Bacteroides ovatus | reverse complement strand
TGCCCGTCGGGGAGGTGCCCCCGGTCGCCCGGGGGAAGTGATTTTCAGAGGTCGTCGCGCCTGTGCGCCGTCTGCTTCAGCACATGGGCGATGAACATGTCCGTCTGCGCCAGACCGAGGTCCTTGCCGTCCCTGGTCCTGACCGCCACGACGTTGCCGTCGTCGGACTCCTTCTCACCGAGGACCAGCATGTACGGGACCTTCTGGAGCTGGGCCTGACGGATCTTGTACCCGATCTTCTCGTCGGAGTTGTCCAGCTGGACCCTGATGCCGGCGTCCTTGAACCTGTCGTAGACCTCCTTGGCGTACGCGAAGGACTTCTCCGAGACGGACAGCACCTTCACCTGCACGGGGGCGAGCCACACGGGGAACTTGCCCGCGTAGTGCTCGATCAGGATGCCCATGAACCTCTCGATGGATCCGAAGATGACGCGGTGGACCATGACGGGCCTGTGCTTGGCGCCGTCGGCCCCGGTGTACTCGAGGTCGAACCTCTGGGGCATCTGGAAGTCGAGCTGGATCGTTCCGCACTGCCAGGTCCTCCCCAGGGAGTCCTCCAGGTGGAAGTCGATCTTCGGGCCGTAGAAGGCGCCGTCGCCCTCGTTGACCACGTAGTCGATGCCCATCGTCCCGAGGGCGTTCATCAGGGCGTTGGTGGCGTTCTCCCAGTCCTCGTCGGAACCCATGCTGTCCTCGGGACGGGTGGAGAGCTCGACGTGGTACTTGAAGCCGAATTTGCTGTAGACCTCGTCGATCAGGCGCACGACGCCCTCGATCTCGGTCTCGATCATGTCCGGGGTCATGTACAGGTGCGCATCGTCCTGGGTGAAGCACCTGACGCGGAACAGGCCGTGGAGCGTACCGGACTTCTCGTGCCTGTGCACCAGACCGAGCTCGCCGTACCTGATCGGCAGGTCCCTGTAGGACCTGGGCTCGGTGCGGTAGACGAGGGTGCTGCCGGGGCAGTTCATCGGCTTGATGCAGTAGATCTCGTCGTCGATGGTCGTGGTGTACATGTTGTCCTTGTAGTGGTCCCAGTGCCCGGACTGCAGCCAGAGCGCCTGGTTCAGGATCATGGGGGTGTTGATCTCCTGGTAGCCCTCCCTGAGGTGGAGCTCCCTCCAGTACTCGATGAGGGTGTTCTTCAGGGTGACACCGTTGGGGAGGAAGAACGGGAATCCGGGCCCCTCCTCCATGATGGCGAAGATGCCGAGCTCCTTCCCGAGCTTGCGGTGGTCCCTCTTCTTGGCCTCCTCCAGCATGGTGAGGTACTTCTCGAGGTCCTCCTTGCTCTCCCACGCGGTCCCGTAGATCCTGGTGAGCATCTTGTTGTGCTCGTCGCCGCGCCAGTAGGCCCCGGCGAGGGAGGTGAGCTTGAACGCCTTGACGGCCTTGGTGTAGAGGGCGTGGGGTCCGGCGCAGAGGTCGACGAACTCGCCCTGCTTGTAGAAGCTGATGGGGGCGTCCTCGGGGAGGTCCTCGACCAGCATGACCTTGTAGTCCTCGCCTTTCGACTTCAGGAAGTCGATGGCCTCCTGCCTGGGGAGGGTGTAGGTCTCGATCTTCAGGTTCTCCTTGACGATCTTCTTCATCTCGGCCTCGAGCTTCTCGAGGTCCTCGGGGGTGAAGCCTCCCTCCTTGTCGAAGTCGTAGTAGAAACCGTCGTCTATGGCGGGGCCGATGGACAGCTTGGTGTCCGGATACAGCCTCTTGACCGCCTGGGCCAGAACGTGCGATGCGGTGTGGCGGAGGACCGGGAGCGCGTCCTCGATCTCCTTCACCGTCCCATCAGAATAGAGAGCCTTCATGGAAATCCGTCTCCGACCCCTCTGCGGATGTATGCGGGGGCCTGAATGGCCCCCAGTAGGACTCTAGGTAATTATACCTGATGCGTTGCGCGTCCGCGGGCGTGCGTCACTTCTTCGCCTTGGGCTTCGGGGCCCTGGATGAAGCGGGTCCGCCGATCATGTAGTCGGCGTACCTCATCATGAGGTCGCAGACGGCGTCCTCGTCGCCCTGCGGGACCAGCTCGAACGCCCTGTCGATGTCGGCCAGCGCCTCGTCTATCCCCGCCGCGGCGATGGCGCGGTTGACCTTGACGGTCTCCTTCTGCGTCATCTCCTTGGTCCCCCTGATGAACAGGAGGGTCAGGTTGAACAGGAAGTCGGAGCACAGGGTGGCCTCCTCCTTCCTCTCGGGGTCCTCGGTCGAATCCGCGTAGGCGATGTCCGCCGAATCCCCCACGATCCTGCTGACGCTGCCGATGTAGTTCTTGACGTCGGCGGCGGTGCGGAGATAGGGCATGTAGTCGCGGGCCAGGTTGAACAGCGTGACGATGACCGCCTTGGCGGCCTCGCGGTCGTTGTCCCTCAGGGACTGGACGACCATGGTCATCTGGAGCAGGCACATGTCCACCGCGGCCTGCAGATCGCACTCCGCGACCTCGGACATGGAATCGAACACGGGCGCCAGACCTCCCCTGTAGGACAGGGGTTCGAGGGCGTCCGACAGGGACGCGATGGCATCTATGGCCTGGAGCTCGAAGGAATGGGCCGCGCAGTCCTTGGCCTCCTGTCCCTCCAGGGATCCCAGGACCTCCGCCATGGCCGCCGACGCTCCGTCGGAGTCGCCCGCGACGGCTTCGGAGGCGGCCTCGCCGACCGGACCGAACCATGGTTCGGCGGCGTAGGGCGGATCGGTCTCGAGCTCGATGCGGATGGAGGCGCTAAGGGGCGCGGAGATGCGGATGATGCCCTCCGGCTCCACCTTGGCGCCGCAGTACATGCAATGCCCGTACCCGTTGACGACATCCATGAGGATGCGCTCGCTGCACTCGGGGCAGTCCGTCTTGACGAATGTCATATCGGCGGACATAGGATGGGCGGATATCAATGTCACTGAAGGATGCCGTCCGACGGCGTCTGAACGCTCAGAATCGGACGGCAAACGTTTATCTAAGAGGATGCGTTCGGCGACCTTACAGCATGGCCGGGATAGGGTAGCTTGGTTATCCTAGGGGACTGTGGATCCCTTGACTCGGGTTCAAATCTCGGTCCCGGCCCCTTCTGTGATCTTCTCCCGGAACAGCGGAGCCTCCGCTTCCATGCGCGTGTCATCCGAGCATCCCCCGCGATGGGGATATGTACAGCTTCCATCGTGTACGCCTCGAACGACCATGGCATACGAGGGGAAGCTGAACAGGCTGGACGACAACAGGTGGGAGATCCCGCAGGACGAATCTCTCGGCATGAGGACCAATGCGGTCATCTACGCGGACGAGTCCATGATCTCCTGCATCCGCGCCGACAACGCCCCGCAGCAGGCGGCCAACGTGGCCTGCCTCCCCGGGATCGTGGGCAGCTCCATGGCCATGCCGGACATCCACTGGGGGTACGGGTTCCCCATCGGCGGCGTCGCCGCCGTGGACGCGGACTCCGGATCCATCTCCCCCGGAGGGATCGGCTTCGACATCAACTGCGGCGTCCGCCTCATCAGGACCGACCTCACCCTCGAGGACATCGGCGACAGGAAGGACGCGCTGGTCGACGAATTGTACAGGAACGTCCCGTCCGGACTCGGATCCAAGGGACTGACGCGCATCGGATACCCCGAGCTGGACGAGATCCTCGCCAGGGGGTCCGAGTGGGCCGTGGAGAACGGTTTCGGCTGGGAGGAGGACCTCGACGCCACCGAGGAGCACGGCCACATGGAGGACGCCGACCCTTCGAAGGTGAGCGACAAATCCCGCAAGAGGGGGCTCCCCCAGCTGGGGTCCCTCGGGTCCGGGAACCACTTCCTCGAGCTCGACGTGGTGGAGAACGTCTTCGACGAGCAGACCGCCAGGGCCTTCGGGTTGAAGGAAGGGCAGGTCACGATCACCGTCCACTGCGGGTCCAGGGGATGCGGCCACCAGATCGCCACCGACTACCTCCAGGAGATGGAGAGGTACGTGAAGAAGAACGCCGTCGGCCTCCCGGACAGGCAGCTGGCCTGCGCCCCGCTGGACTCCCAGCTGGGCATGGACTACTACCACGCGATGTGCTGCGGCGCCAACTACGCCTGGGCCAACAGGCAGATGATCACCCATTGGATCAGGGAGTCCTTCGAGAGGATCCTCGGGGATTCGGCGGAATCCATGGGGATGGGCGTGGTCTACGACGTGGCGCACAACATCGCGAAGATGGAGAGGCACGACGTCGACAGGCATGCGGAGGATGTGCTGGTCCACAGGAAGGGCGCCACCCGCGCGTTCGCCCCCGGGAGGGCGGAGGTGCCGATGAGGTACCGCGACCACGGGCAGCCCGTCATCATCCCCGGCGACATGAGCGTCGGGACGTACGTCCTGGCTGGTCGGAAGGGCAGCATGGAGCAGACGTTCGGATCGTCCTGCCACGGCGCGGGGAGGCGCATGTCCAGGAAGAAGGCGATCGACTCGCTGACCGTGGACGGCGTCATGAAGGAGATGTCCGAGAAGGGAGTCTACCTGCGCAACGGAACGGTCGAAGGCATCCTGGAGGAGGCTCCGGAGGCCTACAAGGACGTCGACGAGGTCGTCCGCGTCGTGTGCGACGCGGGACTCACGGCGAAGGTCGCCAAGCTGACCCCGTTCGGGGTCATCAAGGGCTGAATCCCAGGACCTTGCGGGACGCCTTCGCGACGGCGTCGACGTGCCTGGAGGGGCAGGCGATCAGCACCGCCCATCCGTACGGGTCCCTGGACTGCAGGGCGCGGGCTATGGGGGAATACCTGGCCAGCGACCTGACCCTGCCGTTCTCGTCCGAGATCGACACGTCGGTCTTCCCGATGTTCATCTTGCCCTGGAGGTTCGATTTGGAAGTGACTTCAGCGCAGACGTCCATGCGCTCGACCCCGGCGGAGTCGGCGATCTCGGATTCCAGCTTGGAAGCCCCGGCCCTGCCGGCGTAATGCATCAGGGTCTCCGCGACGGCGTCGTCCATCTGCTCGCTGTACAATGCGAAGGCCTTCTTGTCCAGGATCCTGGCCCTCACCCTTCTGGCCTCGGACGACGGTCTTCCTCCCGCCGAGACGAGCCTCGACTGGAGTTCCGCATCTCCGATGAGATGGAGGTCGTCGCCGGGCAGTCCGGCCTCCTCCACCGCCTTGGTGATCATCCTCTGCGCGATCCTGGTGGTCTCGTGGAAGTAGACGGACGTGTACATCAGCGAGCGGGAGACCATCAGCCCCTCCGCCGCCGTCACGCCTCCGCGCTTCAGCGCGATCCTGTCGTTCACGACCTCCATCGTCTTGATCAGACGGTCGCAGTCGATCCTGCCGTGGCACACGCCGGTGTGCAGCGCATCCCTCATCAGGTAGTCCATCTGGTCCGCATCCACGGGACCGTGGATGATCTGATGCGAATAATCCTTCGAGGGGAAGTACTCGTGGCGGTTCCAGAACCTGTCCATGACCTCGGTCCCAGTGGATTCCGGGGAAGCGATCAGACCGCAGACCTCCTCCGGCGATATGCCGTCGGCCTCGATGGTCTCCGCTATCGTATCCATCCCTCCGAACAGGTCGGAGTCCTCCTGGCGGAAGAAGGGGATGTTCCCGAAGATCAGCGCGCGGGCCATCTCCATATGGTCCATGCCGGAGGCGTCCTCCATGGCCGCCTCCAATGTGTGGGAGAAGGGCGGGTGGCACACGTCGTGCAGCAGACCCGCCATGCGGACAGCCCTGGAATCGTCGGAATCCAGGCCGATGGCCTCGGCCATCCTGCCCGCCAGGTGGTAGGTTCCGAGGCAGTGCTCGAAACGCGTATGGTTGGCGCCGGGGAAGACCAGGCAGCCCAGTCCGAGCTGCCTGACCGTCCTCAGCCTCTGCATCTCCGGGCGATCCAGGATATCTAAGAACACCCCGTCGGCGCCTATGGTGCCGTGCACCGGGTCCTGGATCACCTTGGATGCCATCTCACTCACCGGTCTTCCAGAGCCTGTCGCCCACGAAGTGGATCGTCTTGACGGCCTTGCCGGGCTGCTTGGATGCCAGGTCCGCACCGGAACGGAGCGCCACGCCGACGGCGAGCGGAGCGCCGTTGCGGGAATCCCTGATCCAGACCATGTCGCCCTCGGCGATGGCCGGGTCCGCCTCGGTGATGCCGGGGCCCATGACGTCGGCCCCGTTGGTGACGAACTGCACCGCGCCCATGTCGACGGTCACGTAGCGCGACTCCGGGCGGTACTTGAGGATGCCCCTGACGGTGAGGAACGGCTTCCCGTCCTTGACCAGGGCCAGGATGTCCCCCTTGACGAAGACGACGTCGAAATCGGAGCTCTCGGCCATGTCCACCCCGTCGGCCGGGGTGAACACCGGCACGCCGCAGACCTCCTCGATCTGCTGGGCCAGCGCCTTGACGTCCTTGTCCCTCATCCTCTTCCTCTTGCGGATCATTATGTCTGCCATATCGCGCGGTCATGGCCCGACGACGATAAAGAATGTGCCATCACCCGTTTTATACGGGATGCCGATTGACGGCCGATGACCGCCAAGCCCCTGAAGGACGTTCTGGTCGGTACGCTCGTCGGGATCGTATCCATGCTCCCCGGGGCGAGCGGCGCGACCATAGCCGTGATTTTCGGAATCTACGAGAGACTGATATCGGACCTCGCGGAGATCCGGGAGAGGCTCTTCAAGGACCTGAAGTTCATCATACCGGTCGGGATCGGTATCGTCTTCGGACTGTTCGTCTGCGCATTCGGACTGAAGGCGCTGATGGACCAGTGGGAGGTGCCCATGATGTTCTTCTTCGCGGCGCTCATCCTCGCCCAGGTCCCGGACGTCAGGTCCCTGGGGGACGACGGACAGCCCATGACCGTGTACAACTGGGCCGCGCTCGTCATCGGATTCGCCGTGATGCTCGTGTTCCTCTGGATCAGCCTCAGCGGCAACGGTGTGGACAGGACCGTGGACGGCTTCGCCGTATGGCTCCTCGTGGGAATCATCCTGGCGGTTTCCAAGCTCGCCCCGGGAGTCAGCGGATCGACCATCCTCCTGGCGCTGGGGCTCTTCACCCCGTTCATGGACGCCATGACCGCGTTCGACATGTCCGCCCTGATACCCGGAGGAATCGGGCTCCTGATCGGAGTGCTGGTGTTCGCCAGGGTGGTCGACTACTTCATCAGGAACCACAGGAAGTCCACATACATGGTCATCCTCGGACTGACCGTCGGTTCCATCGTCACCGTCTCGATCGAGGCGGCCACGAAGCTCGACGGGACGACCATGATCCTCCAGAGCATCGTCGGCATCGTCATCGGTCTCGTCCTCGGAGTGGGCCTCAGCAGGATCTCCAAGAAGTACGCCGCCGAGACGATCGAATCCGCTCCCGCAGAGGAGTGAGGTGAACCGGGGCGGCCGGTGCAGACAGGATGGATGGATGGTTGCAAAAAGCGACCGACCGCCCTAGAAGACCGGTCCGCTTGGTAGCGCCGTCGTCTTCAGAATCTCCATCCCCGGGACGGTATTTAAAGAAAAGAACGGGGGGTCGCCGAAAACGGTCCCCCCGATTTTGATATCTGGCTAGGCGTTCGGAACGTCCGAATGAGGTCACGGCTTGAGCTTGTGCCTGACCTTGACCGCGATGCCCCTTCTGAGCTCGGTCATCTCCCTTCCGCACATCTCCGCCACGCCCACTCCGCGGACCTGGCCGTTGCAGACGAAGATCGCCTCGTCGCCTATGCGGATGGCGGGATCGGCCTTCACGACCCCGACGGCGAACAGGTTGCCCCTGATCTCGAAGTCCTGGATCTCGACGACGTTGTGGTTCAATCCGGCGACGATCTCGGCACCCTCCAGGGTCAGGGAGACCATGCCCCTCTCGGGGGTCATCATCCCGAGCTGGACCTTCTTCCCGTCCTTCTCGCGTATGATCTTCCAATACGGGAACTTCCCGATGGCGTAGGTGTCCGCGTCCATGATGGCGTCCGCGACCTCCTGTCCGAACTGGAATCCCAGCACGCTGCGGACGTTGTCGTTCCTCTCCTGGAGGTATCCGACCTGGTCCATGCCCTTGGCGGCGGCCCTGAGGGCCTTGTCGAGGTTCTCCAGCGACTTCGGGGAGGTCGGATCGCCGACCACGGTGCACTCCATGTCCGCCAGGCCCTCGACGAGCTCGTAGTCCTCGCCGAGATGGCAGATCACCTTGTCGTATCCCTGGGCGATTATCCCCGAGACCAGCTCGCGGATGAACCTCTTCTCCTCGCATTTCCACTCGCCGGTGACCGGTATGTCGTAGGCGTTGGCCGGGAAGAACGCATCCAGCTCCCTGGGGACGGCCCCGAGCGGGGACGTCACGATGACCTCGTGGACGAGGGTGTCGTGCTGGGCGGTGTGGATCGCGGAAGCGAACGCCCTGTGGGATTTGGAGATGTGATAGGGCTTCTTGGCGGAGCAGGGGAGCAGCACGAGGATCCTCTTGCACGCCGGCTTCCTGTAGTCGGCGATGGCGTTCCTGTACCTCATGACCTCCGGGCGCCTCAGCGACTCGGTGGTGTTGCAGTAGAACCTGCATCCGACGGTGGAGCAGGTCTCCTCCGCGTAGGCATATCCGACGCGGTCGTACAGCCTGAGGGTGGCGACGCCCGAGGGCGTGGCCGACGACCTCTGGTCTGCCAGCTCCCTGAGCCTGTCGGCCCTGATGAAATCCCTGATGAGCGAGACCTCGGCCTCCATGGAGGCGACGTTGGATGCCGATGCATCCCCGCCGACCCTCATCTCCGCTTCGGGGACCAGGCGGATGCCCTGGAGCCCGGCGGCCCTGCAGAGGGAGTCGTCGAACAGGTCGACGCCCATGTACGCCAGGAGCGAGACGTCCGAGGGCTCCGCGATTCCGAGCATGCACAGGATGCGCCCGAACCCGGCAGCCTCCCTGAGGCGGATGACTGTGTCCACCAGACGGCGGGAGTCGCGCCTCAGCTCGAATGCGTTCGGGACCACGACGATCTCGGCCGACTCGTCTATCGTCAGATCCTCCGGCAGGGGCAGCCTGACCACTTCGATGCCGTCCTTGACGGCCGGTGCCGACTTCATACCGGACGAAGCGGTTGTCAGGAGGCCCTCCTCCAGAGGCACCTCCTTCCCCAGGATCGTCAGGACCCTGCCCTTCTCCGTCACGGAGATGCCCGATCCGGACGAGAGGTCCGATGTCAGGACGGCCGGCGTCGAGAGCCTCGGCCCGTCCTTCTCCCTAGCGTACTCGCAGATCCTCCCCCTCTGGGATCTGGCAATGACGTCCAACATGCCACCGCCCACGGATGCGATGAATATGAACATTATTGTGAACGGAACGCCGTCCCCTACCCGAGGAGAGAACCGACATGCAGCACGAATGCAGGATCACGGTACTGGAGACGATGGTATTCCCGGAGTACCAGGAGAAGTATCTGGCCGACCCGAAATCGGGACCCTGTCCCGGCTTCAAGAAGGGCGACACATTCCTCCTCAAGAGGACGAGGGAGCAGGACGACTTCTACCGCATGCTGGACGGCAGGTTCTGCAGCGAGGCATGGGACGCCATCAGCAGATACGTGTACACGGCGCTGCAGGGAGGCTCCATCATGCACGGCTGGACCAACGACGAGCGCATGATGATCGCCTGCTGCAGCGACGGCACCAGACCCGTGATCTTCAAGATCGAGAGGATCGACATCCCCGAGACCGACGAGGAGAGGGAGTGGCTGGAGAAGCAGGACTTCTCGAACACCGCCGAGGACGCCTACACGGGACGACCGTGAAATCAGTTAGAGGCCGTCTGAAGCACCGGAGGACAAGCGTTACAACGCGGCGGCATTAACAGCCGGTATACCCATGAAAGCCGCCCGCCGCCTCGTGAACATGACGGGGCCGGCCCTGGCCCTCGCCGTCGCTTCCGGCCTCTCCTCCGTGATCCTGTTCTTCGTCGGGTACTGCATGAAATACCACTACGCGACCAACGGATGGGCCACGGGACTGTTCCTCGCGGGGGTGTCCTGGGCGATCACCATCATCGCCACATTCACCGGCGGATGACGTTCGGGAGCGGTCCTTATAAGCGCGCGCCAGCGCGCCGGGACGCGTTCTAAATACCCCGAACCCCTACGCTGGAACCATGGACCTATACGACAAGGACGTTGTATCCATCAGGGACCTGACCAAGGACCAGATCGTCGAGATCCTGGACCTGTCGGAGAAGATGGTGCCTTACGCCCTGGGCGAGAAGACCAAACGCGCCCTGGACGGCAAGATACTCGGCAACCTGTTCTTCGAACCCTCGACACGCACCAAGCTCTCCTTCGAGAGCGCCGCGCTCAGGCTGGGGTGCGACGTGATAGACGTTTCCGAGATGTCCATGACATCCATATCCAAGGGGGAGACCCTGGCGGACACCATCAAGATGGTCGACGCCTACTGCGACCTCATCGTCCTCCGCCACCCCTACGAGGGGGCCGCGAGGCTGGCCGCCAAATTCTCGATCAACCCCGTCATCAACGCCGGGGACGGCGCCGGATCCCATCCGACCCAGACCCTGCTCGACCTGTTCACCATGAGGGAGGCCAAGGGAACGCTCGAGGGACTCAACGTGGTCCTCGTGGGCGACCTGAAGTACGGCAGGACCGTGCACTCCCTGGCCGACGCCCTGACCATGTTCGGCGCCAAGCTGACGCTGGTCGCACCGGACTCCCTGCAGATGCCCGAGGACACCATCTCCCACCTGAAGGAGAAGGGATGCAACCCCGCCAAGACCGACAGGCTGGAGGATGCGATCTCCCAGGCGGATGTGCTGTACGTCACCAGGATCCAGAGGGAGAGGTTCCCCGACCCGGCCGAGTACAACAAGGTCGCCGGGACCTACAGGATCGACAACGCCATCCTGAGGGAGGCCAAGAGCGACATGATCGTCATGCACCCCCTCCCGAGGGTCGGCGAGATCGCGCCGGAAGTGGACGACACCGCCCACGCGAGATACTTCAGGCAGGCTTTCAACGGGGTGCCCGTCAGGATGGCGCTCCTCTGCTCAATACTGGGAGGCGAGATAGAATGAACGAGACTCCGATGAAGGACATCAAGGAGGTCAAGCTCCCGCCCATCAGGAACGGGACCGTGATCGACCACATCGCCTGCGGGCAGGCCCTGAACGTCATGAAGATCCTGAAGGTCAACGAGAGCAACATCGACTCGTCCGTCAGCATCGGCATGCACGTGGTGTCCAACAAGGACGAGAAGTGGAAGGACATCATCAAGATCGAGGACAGGGAGCTCGATTCCAAGACCGTGGACAAGATCGCCCTCATCGCGCCCGACGCGACCATCTCGATCATCCGCGACTACTACGTGGCGGAGAAGTACCAGGTGTGCCTGGAGGACCACGTCGTGGGTCTGGCCAGGTGCAGCAACCCCAACTGCATCACCAACCGCGGGGAGCCGGTCGCTCCGGAGTTCACCGTCATCGGCAGGCACCCCCCGCAGCTCAGGTGCTGCTACTGCGACAGGCTGCTGACGAACATCTCCGACAACCTGCTGTGATCCGATGAGGATCATCCTTGTGGCGGGCATGCCCGGGGCCGGGAAGGAGGAGCTCCTGACCGTGGCCCGGGGCATGGGCCTGCCCTTCCTCAGGATGGGGGACCTGGTCCGCGAGGGCTACGCGTCCTCGGGCGCGGAGTCCCGCGGGCTGAGCGTCGGACAGTACGCCAACTCCGAGAGGGAGACCCTCGGGAAGGACGTCTGGGCCCGCAGGGCCGTGCAGAGGATGGCCGGGAGCGTCTTCCTCGTGGACGGCTGCAGGAGCATCGACGAAGCCGACGCGTACCGCTCCATCGGAGGGGACGTCGTCGTCCTGGGGATCTTCGCATCCCCGGAGGAGCGCTACAGGCGCCTCGTGGCCCGCGCCAGGGAGGATGCGCCCAGGAATCTGGACGAGTTCAGGGCGAGGGACGCCCGCGAGATGGGCTGGGGACTTGACACCCTGCTCGCGCTTGCCGATGTGATGGTGCCCAACGACTCCGACCTGGAGACGTTCAGGATCCGCGCCGCGGAGACCCTGGGGGACCTGCTTTGAAATTCACCACCGCCCGCCTCTGCGGGGGCAAGGCCCTCATGGCCATCTCCGCCGACGAGATGTCCATCGACACCGAGAAGGCCGCGGCCCGCTTCGAGGCGGACGGGTGCCCCGTGTCGCAGAAGGACGAGATGATGTGCGTCTTCCAGTGGAACGGGATGGAGGTGACCCTCTACCGCCAGGGGAAGGTCATGTTCTTCCCCCTGGAGGACAAACAGCTCTGCATAAGGTACGCGACCGACATGCTAGAGGCCCTCGGCCGCGAGTGACACTATCATTTTATCAGAGATGCGTTACCGAGTTCCATGGAGGACGTGTACTTCACAATCGCGGCGGTCGTCATATCGGCCGTCCTCTCCGTGGAGGCCTACAAGCTGCGCTGCCTCACCAAGGACGGTGCCGTCGCATCGTTCTTCGTCGGCGCCTTCGTCGGCGTGTTCGCGTCGCTCAACGCCTTCTTCCTTCTGACCGTGTTCACGATCGCCGGCTTCGCCGCGACGCTGAAGGACTTCGACAAGAAGGAGGCCGAAGGCCTGCAGGAAGGGAAGAAGGGCGAACGCACCTCCAAGAACGTGCTCGGCGTGGGATTCCCGCCGTGCTTCGCGGTCGCGTTGAACGCCTTGGGTCTGCTGAGCCCGGAGCAGTTCGCGGTCTTCTTCATCTCCACCATAACGGTCGCCGGAGCGGACACCATAGCGAGCGAGCTGGGGATCCGCGACAAGAAGGTGTACCTGATCACCACGTTCGAGAGGGTGGAGCCCGGAGTGAACGGCGGCGTGTCGGTGTTCGGGACGGCGATCTCGACGGTCGCCTCGCTGCTCATCGCGATCCTCGGATGGGGCGTCATCACGGAGTCGCTGGACATCCGCCTGCTGATCCCGTTCGCCATGGGAGTTCTGGGGAACCTGCTGGACAGCGTGTTCGGAGCGGTGCTCGAGAACCCCGGATACATCTCGAAGTACACCAACAACTGCTCCACGGCGCTGATCGGGGGCTTCGCCGGGCTCGCGATCGTGAGCCTGATCTGAGAGCTTCAGTTAACTTTATATAGTTGGCAGATATCCCATGTTTCGGTATGACGGCCAAAGCGGCGGGGCAACACCCGGTCCCTTCCCGAACCCGGAAGTAAAGTCCGCCCGCGTATCTGTCTGTACTGTACTGCGCAAGCGTACGGGAACTCAGACACGCTGTCAACCACTTTTTCCATTCACTCCTTCAGACGGCAGTCTCTGCGTCTGATTCCCTTCTCCACCAAGGACCTCTGCACAACACTCGGATACGACGGCAACACGGACAACATCAGACGGGCCATAGCCCGGCTGATAGCCGATGAGCGCATATCGCATCTGTACCCGGATTCGCCCCGTCACCCGAAACAGCGCATCTGCCCCGTCTTCGAAGGTGAGCTCCTGCTCCGATACTGATATTACGTCGTCCCCCATGGGTCCCGGTATGCTCTACTCCGAGCTCGCAGAGACCTTCGACAGACTGGA
>CAVDQR010000021.1:0-13556 GCA_963611065.1 Bacteroides ovatus | reverse complement strand
GTTGCAGGTGGGGCATCTCTTGATGAGGCCGCTGCCGTTCTTCACGTCGACGACGACCCCTTCGATTGTGATGTCGAGCCCTCCGCCGATCCTGGTGACGTCGGCGACGGTCTTCTGAGACTCACCGTCGTCCACCGCGATGTCCGTGCCGATGCGATCGACCGTGGCCCTGTCGCCGATGTTGAGCTGGGGTATGCCCTTCCATGCGCGTATGTAGCAGTTCTTGGCGCTGATGGACTCCCCCTCCTTGAGTTCGAAGTCGTGCCATGCCGAGTACTGGATCTTCCCGGTCCCGTCGGCCATGATCCCGGAGAAGACGATCTTCTCCTCGCCCCTGCTGTTGATCTTCCTCGCTTCGACGGACAGGATCTTCCCGGTCACGTTGACGCTCCCCATGCCGTCGCGTATGTCCCCGATCTTCACGTCGGAGGCGGAGAGGGATGCGCCGGAGTTCGGGACGTTGAATTCGACGCCCATGGCGGTCTCTATCCTCCCGCGGTTCCCTATGTTGATCTGCACCCTGTCGTTCCAGAGCTTGCAGTAGCAGTTCTTGAACGTGTAAGCGGAACCCTTCTCGAGCTGGACCGCTCCGGGCTCCCAGACGGTGAACGAGGCCGTTCCCGTGTCGTCACCGAGGATCCCGGAGACGATGGTCTTGTTGAGGCCCTTCACGGTGATGTTCTTGGTCTCGACGTAGACGATCTTGGCGATCACGTCCACGTTCGCCTCCGTGCCGGTGAGGTCGGCGATCTTCTTGGCGACGTTGCTCGCCGTGGCGAATCCGGAGTCGTTCCCGCCGTACTTCCTGATGATCCCGCGCTTCGCGGCGTTGACATCCACGTGGTAGTCGTCGAGGTACTTGCGCAGTTCCGTCTCAATCTGCTCGTCGTCGATCTTGTCTCCGAGCACCCTTTTTATCTCTTCTATGTGGGGTGTTAGTTCAGTTCTTTCCATTGAATCGACCCGTCCCGTGCAGGACCATCGGACATGCACCCCTCTCTATATGAGAGGTTTGTGTGCATGCAGTGTGACCCCTTCCAGTGGAAACGATGGTATGGGACAGGGTGGTCCAAAGTAAGGGGATGGTTGAACATAAGCTTCAGCTTAAGTCTGAACTTAAGTTACAACTTAAGTTGAAACATAAGTTTAAACGGATGCAAGTCATGCTGGAATCAGGTGTTCGCGTGGCTGTTCCCATAGACGTCAAGGATCTGATCGCAGGAGGTGTGGTGGAAGATGTCCGCACCGAGTACAAGAGGGGATGGAATCCCGAACGGATCCTGCACACCATCTGCGCGTTCGCCAATGACCTGGACGCATACGGCGGAGGATACATCGTCGTGGGCGTGGACTACGAAAACGGCTATCCGGAGGTCGTCGGTCTGGACCGCAGCGCCATCGACGGTATGCTGAAGGAACTGGTCGGAATGACCAATCTGATCGAGCCGTACTACGGTCCGGTCACCGAGGTGTGCGATGTGGACGGGAGGACCGTTCTGGTGCTTTGGTGCCCCACCGGGCCGTCGCGTCCCTATTCCTGTCCGACGAGGTATTCCAACGACGGTGTCAAGGGCGAGAGGGCACCGTATGTGCGCAAGATGTCCAGCACCATCCGTGCCAAGAGGGATGACGAGCGCCGTCTGTACGACGATTCGAGGAGGCATCCATTCGATCTGGAGGTCAACCATTCCGCATCGATCGGGGACATAAGGGATTCGCTGGTCATGGATTTCCTGTACCGCGTCCGCAGCTCGCTCTACCAGCATCCTCCGAACACCAAGGCCGAGCTCTGCTCCAACATGAGGATCGTCGACGGTCCTCCCGAGGACCTGAGGCCGCTCAACGTGGGGCTGATGTTCTTCAACGACCAGCCGCACAGGTTCTTCGAGCGGGCGTTCATCGATCTCGTCGACAAACCCGTCCCCACGGGGGATGGAATGACGGAGATGCGTTTCACAGGTCCGCTGGACAGGCAGATCATAGACGCACTGAACGTCCTGGAGAACAGGTACATCCAGGAGCGCGTCTACAAATCGGACGATGTCCCGCAGGCCAGGCGCATCAAGAACTATCCCGTCGTAGCGGTGAGGGAGCTCCTCGTGAACGCGGTGTATCACAAGAGCTACGAGATCTGGGAGCCGGTGAGGGTGACCATCACGCCCGATTCGATAGAGTTCCTCAACTATCCCGGACCCAGCCGCAAGGTGTCCGACGAGGACCTGAGGTCGAACCGCATCAGCGTGGGCATCTACCGCAACCTGAGGGTGGGCGATTACCTCAAGGAGCTCGACCTCGCCGAATCCAGGTTCACGGGTCTGCCGAAGGTGGTAAAGGCGCTCGAGGACAACGGTTCGCCGCCTCTGAGGATCGTCACCGACGAGGATCGCTCGTACTTCAAGGCGATCCTTTCGATCCATCCCGATTTCCTGAGGACGTCCGAACCGGAGGGGGAGACGATGGAGGAGAGGATAATGTCCCTGTTGGAATCCCGCGGGTGCATGTCGGTCGGATCGATATGCGAAGCCCTGGGGTACCGCTCGGTGAACAAGCGCGTCAAGGGATGCATAGACGGGATGATCGCGGATGGAACGGTCTCGCTCCTCTATCCCGACAAGCCACGCAGTCCCAAGCAGAGGATCTGCCTCCCGAACCGGTCCTGAGTTGAACTTGGGTTTTCGACTTAAGTTCCGACTTAAGTCGAAGCCCCGTTCCGCATGCATTCGGATACGGTCAGATCTCCGGAATGTCCGGTCTCCGAACTTGGGTCCCGCATCCGTTCCGGACCTCCATCTCCTCCGGATTGCCGTTCCCCGCACCTGCTGGATTTATTATCGGGAACGCTATTGCCCAATATGGTTCCCAAGAGCAAGATCGACGAGATTCTGGACGAGTACGACACCAGCGACATCACGATCGCAACCCTGTGCTCGCATTCCTCTCTTCAGATCTTCCACGGTGCTAGGAAGATGGGATTCAAGACCCTGGGTCTCACCATCACCCACAGCACGAAGTATTACGACGCGTTCCCTCTCGCCAAGCCCGACGAGATCCTCCGCTACAAGGATTTCGACGATTTCGAGGAGCGCACCGGGGAGCTCTTGGACAGGAACACGATCATCATCCCCCACGGATCCTTCGTGGAGTACATGGGCCCCCGCAGGTTCGCGGAGCTGCCCGTGCCGTCCTACGGGAACAGGGCGGTCCTGGGATGGGAGTCTGACAGGGACAAGCAGAGGCAGTGGATCACGTCCGCGGGCGTCCCGATGCCCAAGCTCATAACGGATGCCAGGGAGATCAACGAGCCCGTGATGGTCAAGTACCACGGCGCCAAGGGCGGAAGGGGGTACTTCATCGCCATGGACTACCCGGACTTCAAGATGTCCATCGACCAGAGCCAGCCCTACACCATCCAGGAGTACTGCCTCGGTACGAGGTACTATCTGCACTTCTTCTACGACCCGTTCAAGACCGACGGGTACAGGTGCGAGCAGGGCGGGTCCCTGGAGCTCATGTCCATCGACAGGCGCGACGAGTCGAACATCGACGAGATGTACAAGCTCGGGTCCATCGAGGAGTCGAAGAGGCACGGCCTGTACCCCTCGTTCGTGGTCACCGGGAACACCGCGGCAGTCATCAGGGAGTCGCTGCTCCCGAGGGCCTTCGAGATGGCCGAGGCGGTCGTCAACAAGTCGTACGAGCTGTTCGGCGGCATGTGGGGGCCGTTCTGTCTCGAGACCGTCGTTTCGGACAAGCTGCAGTTCAAGGTGTTCGAGATCTCGACCAGGATCGTCGCGGGAACGAACCCGTTCATCTCCGGGTCCCCGTACGCCGATCTGATCTACCCCGGACTGAGCACCGGGGCCAGGCTCGCCATGGAGATCAGGGACTCGATCCCGCAGGGGCACCTCAAGGACATCATGTCCTGATGCCGTCGCGAGCGATTACGCGACGGTCATCGGAGCTTAGGGGGTCGCAGACCTTATTAACGATGGAGCAATTGCTATCGTTAGGCGGCAAAGGCATCGGCATCCGTGCCACCGGATGCTGGGCCCTCGGAAGGCCATTGTTTGAGCTTCGGACCACCGGAGCCATACGATGATAATCGCTGACCCGAGGATCCTCAGCTCGAACCGGATGTACTCTCCGGTACGAGTTAACGATATGAGCAGGTTTGTTCCCTCCTTATCGTAGTACCGGAGAGGGCGACCCGGAAAGGACAGCCCTCTCCGGTCTGCCGCCTTATTCTACTTTCCTACTCATAAAAGTGACGTCATGTGACCGTACACCGAATGCTAATAAGCTATCGCGAGAACCGACCTCCCCGCCGATTATTTTAACTCATAACCGCACATGCGCGTAACATAGAGGAACGCCCATGGTATCTAAGAGGCTCCAGGAGATCCCCGCGTCGGGGACGATCGCAATATCAAATCTGGTCAGTCAGATGAAATCCGAGGGCGTGGACATCGTCTCGTTCTCGATGGGAGAACCCGATTTCACGACTCCTGAGAACATCATAGACGCATGCTGCGACTCGCTCCACAGCGGGTTCACCCACTACACCCCGTCCACCGGCATCCCCGAGCTCAGGGCCGCCGTGGCGGAGATGGAGAGGAAGGTCGACGGCGTCCCCTGCAACGCATCCAACGTCCTGATCACCCCGACCAAGCAGGCGATCTTCATGATCGCCCTGGCGTACATCGATCCCGGCGACGAGGTCATCCTGCCCGACCCCTCGTGGGTGTCCTACGAGGCGTGCATCCGCCTCGCCGGCGGAGTGCCCGTGTACGTCCCCACGAAGTACGAGGACGAGTTCATCATCGACCCCGCCCTGGTCGAGGCGGCCGTGACCCCGAGGACCAAGATGATCATCCTCAACACGCCGTCGAACCCGACCGGGACCGTGATCCCCAAGGAGGTCCTGAGGCAGATCGCGGACATCGCCATCGCCAACGACATCCTGGTGCTGTCCGACGAGATCTACGAGAGCATCATCTACGAGGGGCAGCACACGTCCATCGCGTCCTTCCCCGGCATGTTCGACCGCACCCTGCTCGTCTCCGGTCTGTCCAAGACCTACGCCATGACCGGATGGAGGCTCGGATGGGCGGTCGCCTCCGAGGAGAACATCAAGGCCATCAACAAGCTCCAGTCCCATTCGATCTCGTGCTGCGTCTCCTTCGTCCAGCAGGCCGCCGTGGAGGCCATCCGCGGACCCCAGGAGTCCAAGGAGGCCATGGTTCGCGAGTTCAGGAAGAGGCGCGACCTCGCCCTGGACCTTATCGCGGAGATCCCCCAGCTCGAGTGCAACGTGCCCAAGGGTGCGTTCTACGTGTTCCCGAAGTACAGCGTCGACATGCCCTCCGCGAAGCTCGCGGAGGTCCTCCTCAAGGAGGGCCATGTGGCGGTCACGCCCGGTACCGCGTTCGGGCCCGGAGGGGAGGGCTTCTTCAGGGTGTCCTATGCGACATCCGAGGACCAGATCCGCGAGGGATTCGACAGGATCAAGAAGACCCTGGCACAGCTCTGATCACCTGCGGACCGCCGACTCGGCCCATCCCTTCAGGGAATCGAGGTCCACGAGTTCGGCGGTCCCGTTTTCTTCAATCAGTTCTTCGAGTCCGCGCGTGAATCCGGATCTCGCGAACAGGATGTACCGCTTGTTGCGGTCCCCCTTCCTCATCGTCTCCCCTCTGTCCATCAGGTCGCGGAGCTCCTCCTCGCCGACGAGCCCCGTCGTGAATTTGCACTCGCACAGGACGAGTTTCTCGTTCGGACCGTCCACGGATATGGCCACAATGTCGACGTCCGTGGATTCGGTGATCTGCTTCCCGTCGTCGCCCTTCAGCAGGACGCCGTTCCTGCGGACCGGGACGGTCCCCCACCATCTGCCGATCCATCTGCACGTCCTCGTGCCGACGATGTACTGTTTGCAGACCTGTTCGAAACGATGTCCGTAGAACGTGTCGATCTGCTGCTTCAGAGCGTCGTACGACCCGTTCGGGTTCAGGGAGATTATCCCTTCGTTGCGGACGACGACCCCGTAGTAGAACGACAGCAGCCCGTCCGATATCACGTATGTCTTTCTGCGGACGCCGCCGTACCTGTCCACCTCTTCGACGACACCCAGAGCCAGCATGTCGTCTATGAGCTTCATGCAATAGGTCTTGGACAGTCCCGAACGGTCTATGATGTCTCCGATTTCGGCTCCGCGCTCCCCGATTCCGGCGAGGACGCGGGCATAGGCGTCCCATGGCTTGAGCTCCAGCGAGAACACGCTCTTGGCTTCTGCACCGAGGAGTCCGGATTCGGACAGCAGTGTCTCGTCCACCTTGCCCTTCAGGCTCTCTCCGTCGAGCAGCTGGTGGTACAGAGGGATCCCTCCGGCTATGCAGTAGGCCCTTATCCTGTCCTCTTCCGAGTATCCCGGATGAAGGAGTCTGGCCTCCGGATATCCCATGGGCGAGATCTTCATCTGGATCGGGAATCTCATGAACAGGGGGCTGTCCCCGTCGTTCAGGTATTCGATCATGGCGCTCATCGACGATCCGCACAGTATCAGCATGGCGCGATTGTCCTTCAGGTCATGGTCTATGAACCCCTGGAGGAGAGGGACGGCGTCCGGGAAGAACTTAGCCAGATACGGGAATTCGTCTATGATCAGGACGATGCCTTCTTTGTCGAGAGACGAGCGCATCGCATCCACCAGTTCGAAGGCGTCGTTCACCGTCACCTTCCCGCCTTTGAATCTCGACAGCTGCTCCGAGAGGTTGTGCATCATCGATTCCGGCGTGATCCCGGTCGATGTGAGGAACATGTGGCACTTGTCCTTGCAGAATTCGCGTATCAGAGCCGTTTTGCCCACGCGGCGCCTGCCGTAGATCGCGCATGTCGAGGCATCGTCCGATGCGTACAGGGCCTCGAGCCTCTCCAGCTCCCTTCTTCTTCCCACGAACGTCATTCCGTTCCACCGCCGTAATAGGTACACTATTTGCGTCCTTATTAAGTTAAGTACACTTTTAGAGTACTTATTTCGATAAGTACTCTTTTTGCGTACTTATGACTCAAACGACCACATTCTCACGCGCGCACGTACCTTTAAGAGCGATGGCCCGATAACCGCTTATCAGCCCCGGGACAAGGGCATGAGGGATTATCTTGAGCAGGATGCTGTACACAGTGGGGCCCGTCTATGTGGCGCCCGATACGCTTCAGTCGATGACCAAGCCGATGATCACGCACCGCTCCGGCGAGTACAAGGAGCTCCACGCGGGGATCGTCGAGAAGATCAGGAAGACCCTGGACACCGACATGGATGTGTTCCTCATCTCCGGATCCGCCACCGCATTCAACGAGGGCGCGATCAGGAACGGGGTGGAGAAGAACCTCCTGGGCATCACCAACGGTTCCTTCGGCAACAGGCTCATCGAGATCGGCGAGCTCAACGGCAAGACCGTCGAGAAGGTCCAGGTCCCGTGGGGCATGGCCATGAAGCCCGAGCACATCGCCGGGAAGGTCGGGAAGGACACCGAGGCCGTGTGCTGGTGCGCCAACGAGTCTTCCACCGGGGTTTTCAGCGACTCCGTCGCACTGTCCAAGGCGGTCTCCGAGCAGAACCCCGACGCGCTGAGGATCGTCGACGCCGTGACCGCGGCGTACACCAAGGACCTCAGGCTGAAGGACATGGACGCCGACGCGGTGATCTTCGGGACCCAGAAGGCCCTGGCCCTGCCGCCCGGACTCGCCATCATGCTGTGCTCCGAGAGGATGCTCGAGAAGGCCAAGACGGTGAAGAACCGCGGGTTCTACACCGATCTGCTCAAGATCAAGAAGCAGAGCGACACGAACTACGCCCTGACGACGCCGCCCGTATCCCTCATGTACGGACTGGACTACCAGCTGGACAAGCTCCTGAAGGAGGGAATGTCCAACGTGTACGCCCGCCACGCCGAGATGTCCCGCCTCGTGGAGGACTGGGCCGACAAGAAGCTGGCCGGCGTGTTCCCCGAGGAGGGCTACAGGTCCAAGGGGATCTCGGTCCTCAACCGCGGGGAGCTCGACTTCGACGCTTTCCACAAGAAGCTCAAGGCCAAGGGATACGAGATCTCCAACGGCTACGGCGATGTCAAGGAGAAGACTTTCAGGATCGGGCACATGGGCGACGTCACGCCGGATGGCGTGAAGGAGCTCCTGGCCGCGATGGATTCGATAATGGAGGAATGAAGATGGTTGCCAAGGTATTGATTTCGGACCCTCTGTCCGAAGACGGGGTCAGGATCCTGAAGGATGCCGGATTCCAGGTCGACGAGAAGCCCGGTATGTCCGAGGACGAGCTCTGCTCCGTCATCGGCGATTACGACTGCCTGATCATCAGGTCCGGGACGAAGGCCACCAAGAAGGTCATCGACGCCGGGAAGAACCTGAAGGTCATCGGACGCGCCGGGGTCGGCGTGGACAACATCGACGTCCCCTACGCGACGGACAAGGGCATCCTCGTGATGAACACCCCCTCCGCCAACATCCTGTCCGCGGCCGAGCACTCCTGCGCCATGCTGCTCGCCCTCGCCAGGAACATCCCCTTCGCCCACGAGTCCATGCACAAGGGCGAGTGGAAGAGGTCCAAGTACACCGGCGTCGAGATGAACGGCAAGGTCCTGGGTATCATCGGCGTCGGGCGCGTCGGAGGAGAAGTGGCCAAGCGCATGAAGGCGTTCAACATGACCATGATCGGGTACGACCCGTTCCTCCCCAAGGAGGTCGCGGACTCCATCGGCGTCAGGCTGACCACCCTCGAGGAGGTCATCACCACCTCCGACTTCATGACGATCCACACCCCGCTGCTCCCCGAGACCAGGAACATGATCTCCCTGGAGCAGTTCAAGATGATGAAGCCCAACGCGAGGCTCGCCAACGTGGCCCGCGGAGGCATCGTCAACGAGGACGACCTGTACACCGCCCTCAAGGAGAAGATCATCGCCGGCGCGGCCTTCGATGTCTGGTGCAACGAGCCCCTGGACGACTCCGAGAAGAAGCTCCTGGAGCTGGACAACCTCGTGACCACGCCCCATCTGGGAGCATCCACCGTCGAGGCCCAGGAGAGGGTCGCCGTGGAGGTCGCCGAGCACATCGCCATGTACCTCAAGGACGGCGTCGTGTCCAACGCGATCAACGCGCCCCGCGGGAAGCTGGACGCGGAGACGGAGCCGTACATGCCCCTCGTCGAGAGGATGGGCTCCCTGGTCCAGCAGGTCATCGGCAACCACCCGCTCGAGAAGCTCGAGATCGCGTACTGCGGAGCGCTGGCCAAGAAGCAGACCAAGCTGCTGACCGTCACCGCGGTCATCGGATACCTGAAGAACGTCATCGGATCGGCGAACATCATCAACGCCCTCCCCGTGGCCAAGCAGAAGGGCATCGAGATCGCCGAGACCAGCAACGACACCGCCAAGGACTACGCCAGCGTGGTGGAGATCAAGTTCACCTCCGAGGGCAAGACCAGGTCCGTCCGCGGAACCGTCATCGGCGGGGTCCCCAGGCTCGTGGGCATCGACGGGTTCTCCTTCGACGTCCCGATGAGCGGCGACATGATGTACCTCAGGTACAAGGACACCCCCGGCGTCATCGGCGTCGTCGGCAACGCGCTCGGAGCGGCCGGCATCAACATCGCCCAGATGGCCGTCTCCAGGTGCAACGGATGCGCCATGATGTTCCTCTCCGTGGACAGCAACATCCCCGAGGACATCGTCGCGAAGATCGCCTCCGACGTCGGGACCTCCGATCTCGCCTTCCTCGACCTGGTGGAGTGATAGCATGTCCGTGATCACCATCCACGACCTGACGATGGCGATAAAGAACAGCATCGACAGCAGCTCCAGGGCCATGGAGGAGGAGGAGGCGTACGACCTCGCCCACAGGGTCCTGAACTTCTTCGGGTACGCGGACAGGATCATCGACAACGTCCTCGAACCGGAGGACAGGGACGCGTTCTACATGCTGGAGGACTCGGGCATCCTGACCACCGAGAGGGAGGAGACCACCCTGTACGACGGCAGGGAGTGGAGGATCCACTACTGGCTGTTCCGCAGGGAGCGCATCATCGAGCTCATGGACCTGCGCCCGCAGGCCGCCGAGGTCGCCGTTTCCGAGGATTTCAGCTACGACGAGCTGCCCGACGACATCTGGCAGCGCGGCTCGGAATCCTGAACATGGATATCTTCCCGTACCGGTACCGTCCCGGCCAGAGGGAGCTGGTCGATTTCATCGACCGGGCCTCCCGGGACGGCATGTGCCCCGTCATCGAGGCGGGGACCGGCACGGGCAAAACCATCACCGCCCTGGCGGGCACCGTTCCGCTCGCCAGGGAGAAGGGCTTCAAGATCGTCTATCTCACGCGCACCAAATCCCAGCAGACCCAGGTCGTCCGCGAATGCGGGGCGATCGGAGGGGTGGTGTGCGCCGCCCTGCAGGGACGTTCCGCTTACACGTGTCCCATGATGAGGGGCGATCCGGACCTCCGCTCAGGGACGCCGGAGGAGATCGCGAAGCTCTGCTCCGAATACAAGCGCAGGACCGAGAAGGGGTTCGGCTGTCCGTACTTCGCGAACCTCGAGGGGATATCGATAGAGCATTGGCTCGACGTCCTGCGTTCGTCGCAGGGGCCTTCGGCGTTCGCGGAGGTGTGCGAGGGCGCTTCGGTGTGCCCGTACGAGCTGATGAAGCATCTGCTGCCGTACGCGGATGTCGTGGCGGCGGCGTACCCGTTCGTATTCATCGATCCGATACTGAGCAACCTCCAGGAATGGACCGGGGTCCCGCTGGATAAGATGCTCATAATCGTGGACGAGGCCCACAACCTCCCCGATTACCTGCGCGAGCTGCAGACCTACGAGTACAGCCGGTACTCCATCGACATGGCCGAGAAGGAGGCCAGGAGGGAAGGGGACCAGGAGCTGCACGAAGGCATCACGATCACGGATCTGGCGGCGGTCATCAGGGAGATGCTGGACGCCACCCTGAAGGAGTATCTGATCGACGAGGACGGCCTGATCCCGCCCCATCACGTGGAGGAGGAGCTCATGTCCCGTCTGGGGACGACGTCCGTATCATTGTCGCGCATGGCGCGCGGACTGATGGACATCGGGGACATCATCGAGGAGAAGCTGAAGCAGAAGCGCAAGCTCCCCCGCTCCTACATAGGCATCATGGGGCGCTTCCTGGACGCGTGGATGTCCGAGCCCGACGGATACGCCGTCAGGCTGGTCATCGGCGGGAGCAACCCGTGCTTCCAGACCTATTGCATGGACCCTTCCCCGGCCGCATGGTCGCTGAACGACTGCGCCGCATCCCTGCTGATGTCCGGGACGCTGGAGCCTTTGGAGGACTTCGCGAAGGAGATCGGGCTGGAGAGGCCGGCCCTGAGGCGCGTGCCGAGCCCGTTCCCTCCGGACAACCTCCTCACCCTGTACACCGACCGCGTGTCCATGAGGTACGAGGACAGGGCGCTGGAGGACAACTACCGTCTCCTGATGAGGATGGCCACGGATGCGATATGCGCCGTGCGCGTGAACACGGCCGTGTTCTTCCCGTCGTACGATTTCATGGACAGGATGGTCGCCGACGGCTTCGCCGAAGGTCTCGGCAGGGACGTGTACTACGAGCGCAGGGGGATGCCCCAGGGCGAGCTGATGGAGACCTTCGAATCCTTCAGGACGTCGGAGGGCAGCGTGCTGTTCGCCGTCACCGGGGGGAGGATCAGCGAGGGTCTAGATTTCCCGGACAAGGCGTTGGAGCTCGTGGTGATGATCGGGATCCCGTTCCCCAAGCCCACGGCCAAGTCGAGGGCGATGGTCCGCTACTACGATTCCAGGTTCGGGGACGGGAGGAGATACGTCACGATAATCCCGGCCAACCGCAAGATGAGGCAGTCCATCGGTCGCCTGATAAGATCGGAGACGGACCGCGGCGTGGCGGTCCTGTTGGACAAGAGGATCCCGGCGATGGGGCTGGGCGCGATGCTCTGCTCCGACATCCCGTCGGCCGAGAGGGCGTTCTTCAGGGACGGGGCGGGCGATATCTCCGATACGGATCCGCGCTCGGAGCGCAACCGATAACTATCACCCGTCAATCCCAGCCGTATGGAAATAAGCGTCGATGACGACGTCAAACGGATGATCATGTCGGAGCACCGCGATTACCGCGTCTGCACCGCATGCATGGGTCCGGCGCTCGTACCAACAACGGTCAAGGCCCCCAAGAAGGGCAGCGACATCGAGATCCCCATCGGGGACAACATCCTCTACATCTCCCGCGTCCAGGCGATGTACATGAACCGCGTCACCATGGACATGCTCTACGACAAGGAGGACATAGACTCCTGTCCGGCGTTCTACGTCCGCCGCGGATATTGAGATTATTATAGAAGGGGGCCCGGCGGTCTCTGCCGCCGGACGCTCCCGAATCAGAGTTTGACGTCGCCGTAATCGTCGGCGAGCTTCCTCGGCATGGCGTACCTGCACTCGGGGCAGAAGAGGCCGCTGCCGTTCTTGGAGCGGACCATCTCGGTCTTGCACTTGGAGCAGAGCGCCCTGATGCATCCGAGGTGGACGTCCTTGGTAGTGAGCTGGAGGGACGGCTTGGTCTCCGTGACCCTGGCCCTGATGTAGTCGCCCTTGCGGAGCTCCCCGTCCACGTTGTCGGTGTACTTGGGGGAGATCTTGGAGACGTGGATGGTCGCGTAGGTCTCGCCTCCGACGTTCCTGTTGGTGCCTTCCTTGGCGATGACGTCCGCGGTCGCCATGGTCTTCCTGATGTCGGCCACGACGGCGTAGACGATATCGTCCTTGTGCAGGACGTTCGGGGGGTTGGGGCAGACGACCGATGCGACGCACTCGTCGTCATCGAGCACCAGTGTCCCCATCTGGGACGCGTAGACGGTGCCGTTCTCGGCGAAGGTGCCTTCGCCGGCGGCGTACTCCTCCTCTATGGCGACCTCGTCGCCGGGCATAACGAAATCGGAACTCATGTGATCCACCTGTTTCAGGCCTCCGCACTCGGGGAGGCCTCCATACGTTCGTATCGAACGGTTGCGGATACGGGGCCATCGTATTTAGAATGATGACCGTCCTCGCACGATCCTGACCGCGACGACCTCGACGGTCTGCTTCGCCTTGCGGTGGAACGGGAACATGTGCGGGATGTCGAACCCGTAGGTCCTGTGCCAATCCACGTTCCTGCCGTGCTTCTCGACGAAGGATTCCACGAACTCGAGGGATTCGGCCATGTGGATCGAGTACACGCACTCGGAGAGCTCCAGGGCCTTCTCGAGGAACGGGCGGTCCGCGTGGGGGCGCTGGCATCCGAACGGGGGGTTCATCACGACCGTATCGGCGCCTTCGGTCACGTCGCGGATGTCGGAGAGCTTGAAATCGACCTCCGCGCCCAGGTTCTCGGCGTTCATCCTGGCCGTTTCGAGGGCCTTCTCGGACGCGTCGAATCCGACGACCATGCCGGCGTCCAGGAACCAGGATCCGATGGACAGCATGCCGGTGCCACATCCC
>CAVDQR010000020.1:11076-13709 GCA_963611065.1 Bacteroides ovatus | reverse complement strand
CCGACGTGTTACCTTTAAATAGTCCCCCCATATAGCCCCACTTACTTGTAGGAGAGTCCCTCGGGACTCGTACGTACTACGAGGAGGAATTGTATTGGCAGAAAAACCAACCGTGATGGCTGTGCAGAAGGCACTGGAGAGTGCGAAGAAGCGCAATTTCACCGAGACGGTTGAGTTGGCCATCAATCTCAAGGATGTTGACCTGACGGTGCCGAAGAACCGTATCCAGGAGGATATCATCCTCCCGAACGGCCGCGGCAAGTCGGTCAGGATCTGCGTGATTGGTGGTGGCGAACTAGCCTTGAAAGCCAAGGACGTGGCCGATGCCGTGATCACCCCCGAGGAACTCGGAGCGATCGCGGACGACAAGAAACAGGCTAAGAAGATCGCGAACAACACCGATTACTTCATCGCCGAGGCGCCTTTGATGGCCGTCGTCGGTAAGAGGCTCGGTACCGTTCTCGGTCCTCGCGGAAAGATGCCCAAGCCCATCGCTCCCGGAGCAGATCCGGCCCCGATGATCGAGGGTCTCCGCAAGTCTGTGACCATCAGGACGAAGGACAGGAAGACTTTCCACGCCCCCGTTGGATCCGTCGACATGTCTGCGGAGGAGATCGCCGAGAACGTCGATCTCATCCTGAAGCGTGTCGAATCCCATCTGGAGAAGGGAAAGCACAACATTGCTTCCGCCTACGTCAAGACCACCATGGGCCCCTCGGAGAGGGTGCTGTAAGGAGGCATGAAGATGGCACACGTCGCAACTTGGAAGAAGGACCTCGTCGAGGAGCTGGTACAGGATATGCGCGAGTATCCCGTCGTCGCAGTTGTCGACATGCACGGGATTCCCGGCCAGCAGATCCAGTCCATGAGGGCGGGACTCAGGGCCCACGCCAAGCTCAAGATGACCAAGAACAAGCTCATGCTCTTGGCCATCGAGGAGGCGGCGAAGGAGAAGCCCGAGATCCTGGGACTCAAGGATGCGGTGCACGGACAGTGCGCGATCGTTACGACGGACATCGACCCCTTCAAGCTTTTCAAGAAGCTCGAAGCGACGATGACGCCGGCCCCCGCCAAGGAGGGTCAGCTCGCGCCCTACGACATCGTCGTCCCTAAGGGACCCACGCCTTTCGGACCCGGCCCCATAATCGGGGAACTTCAGAAGATAGGCCTTCCCGCAGCAATCGATGCGGGAAAGATAGTAGTCAAGAAGGACACCACGCTGGTCAAGGAGGGCGAGCCCATCCCCGGACCCGTGGCCGCGATGCTCCCCAAGCTGGAGATCCTGCCCATGGTTGTGGGTATGGAGCTCAGGTCCGCATACGAGGACGGGGTCATCTACGGAAAGGATGTCCTCGACATCCCCGACGACTACTATTCCACCATGTTCGCTACGGCCGCTCACAACGCCCTCGCTCTGGGTGTTTCGATCGCGTTCCCCACGAAGGAGACGATCGTCCCGCTCATACAGAAGGCGTTCAGGGAGTCCATGGGGCTCTCGCTTGAGGCCGCGATACCGACCAAGGAGAACATCGACAGGCTCCTCGCGAAGGCTGACGCCCAGATGCTGGCGCTCGCTTCCGCTACGGGATACACGAGCGACGAGATCGCGGCGAGGCTCAGCTCCGTCGCGGCTGCAGCGCCTTCGGCGCCCGCAGCGGCCGCCGCACCCGTTGAGGAGAAGGTCGAGGAAGAACAGGAAGAGGTCAGCGAGGAAGAAGCCGCCGCTGGTCTCAGTGCACTATTCGGTTAAATAAGGAGTTGATTTGAGATGGAGTATATCTACAGCGCTATGGTGCTCTACTCTGCCGGCAAGGACATCACCGAGGATGCCATCAAGGCCATCCTGACTGCCGCTGGAGTCGAGGCTGACGCCGCTAAGATCAAGGCGCTCGTCGCGTCTCTGGACGGAGTCGACATCAAGGAGGCCATTGCCAGCGCAGCTGTCTGCGCCGCGCCCGCCGCCGGTGCCGCCCCCGCCGCTGCCGCCGCCGCTGCCGAGGCCCCCGCCAAAGAGGCGGAGCCCGAGGAAGAGGCCGTCAGCGAGGAAGAGGCCGCCGCCGGTCTTTCCGCACTGTTCGGATGATCGGGTTTCGAATCTCGGAACCCACCCCAAACCCTTTACCCTCATTTTCACATTTTGAAGCGGTGCCCACATGTCCGATGAGAAGATCGTCCTGAGACTCTCCCCCGACACGTTGGCCGTCTATCGCGCGCTCGTCTCCGAAGGGGAGTTCCATTCGGTCTCGGATGCCGTGCGCTCGGTCCTGGAATCCTATGCGGACGACCGCGTGTCCGAAGGCATCGTACCCGTCTACGAGGTGCGCGAGGTCGCCGACATCGCGGAGCTGACGCCGGACGGCAGGTCCCTCGACGACATGGTCCGGGCCGCCGCGAACCGTTACGTCAGAGAGAAGGCCGGCACCGGTGAGAGACTTGGACGACGTCGTCCTGTTCGTCTGCGGAGGTGCCGCGAAGCACATCCTGGAACATTCCCCGATCCGCGTGCCCATGGAGTACGTCCTTCTCGGGTCCCAGGAACGCGACGAGGAGGTGGACGATCCCGATCGTCACCCCATCCCCGCGAGGGCCCGTCTGGAGTTCGGGGACCGCGACGGGATAATGTGCCAGCTCGA
>CAVDQR010000020.1:0-10769 GCA_963611065.1 Bacteroides ovatus | reverse complement strand
GCCGTCGCATCCATGCTGGAGGGGCCGTTCTTCAGCACGTTCTACGCCAAGAGCTACACCTTCTCCTATGTCAGCGCATTGGATCCGGGAGAGGCCGTCGCCGAGGCGATGGATTCCGCTCTGTTCCCTGCGGATCCCGGGAGCGGGAAGCTGATCGTGTCCGTCGGTTCCGGATTGGACGGAGCGGATAAGGAGCAGGTGTTCCAGAGCATCGTGTCCAAGACCGGGATAATGCCGGACATCGTCCCGAGGGACGACCTCGAGGACAGCAGGATGCTCCTGTTCCTGCCGGTCACTCTTGATTCTTCTCCCAGGGCTTCCCGTTCCTGATGATCCTCACGGCGTCCCCGAGGACGCCCATGATCGTGCGGAACTCGTACTCGGACGGGATCGAACGGCCCATCATGCGCCTGAACATGACCCTGGTGCCGTGCCTGCGGTTCTCCGGATACGCCACCTCCTCCATGAGGTCGTCGAAGGTGCTGAAGAGGCGCTCCTTCTGCTCCCTGTTGGCCGGGAGGGGTTTCCGGGGAACGTGGTCGGCCTGGTACATCTCGTACATGACGATGGTGGCCGCGTGGGACAGGTTCAGGATGGGGAACTCGTCGCCGGTCGGGACCCAGACGAGCACATCGCACCTCTCGAGCTCCTCCTGCAGGAGTCCGATGTCCTCCCTTCCGAAGACGAGGGCGATCTTCTCCTGGTATCCCCTGCATCCCTCGGCGAACTCCCTGGCGGGAACGGGGATGCGGGTGTAGTTGCTGTCCCCCTTGGTGGTCACGCCGCTGGTGCCGGCCACGAGGAAGCAGCCTTCGAGGGCCTCGTCCATGTCATGGACGATCCTCGCGTTGTCCAGGATGAACGATCCGTGCTTGGCTCTGCGGAACGCGTCGTCGTCGAGCTCGCAGGACGGGTTGACAAGGACCAGGTCCCTGAGTCCGAAGTTAGCCATAGAGCGGGCGACCGCACCCACGTTTCCGGGGAATTTCGGCCCTACGAGAACGATCCTGAATTCTGCCATCGCCCGAGTGAGAACCGTCGGCTACTTAGGTTTGTCCATCGGCGGGGCCGGACAGTTCTGCCCGGGTCTTTGGAACACGGTATATAGGCCGGACCCATGATTCCCGGACGTGGACATTCCTAAGAGTCATCCCAGATACAAATCGCTCATGACCAGGGAGCTCCTGGTCGAGATGGTCGGCGAGGGCGTCGTCACCCCCACCGGCCTGATATCCCAGGGCAGGGGCGAGGCGTTCGATTATCTGATGGGCGAACGCACCGTCGGTCCCGCCGAGGATGCCGAGCGCGCCGCCGTCGCCATGCTCCTGAGGGCCGAGAACCCCGTCATATGCATCAACGGCAACGCCGCCGCGCTGGATCCGGACGGATTGATCGCCCTGGCGGAGGCCATCCCGGCCAAGATCGAGGTCAACCTGTTCCACAGGACCCCTGAGAGGATGGAGGCCGTCATCTCCCGTCTGGAGTCCAAGGGCGCATCCGTCGTCCTGGGGAGGGTCCCGGACGAGAGGATCCCCGGATTGGAGCACGACCGCGCCCTGTGCACCCGCGAGGGGATCTGGTCCAGCGACGTCATCCTCGTCCCCATAGAGGACGGGGACCGCGCCGAGGCCCTCATCGCCATGGGCAAGAAGGTCATCTCCATCGACCTCAACCCCCTGTCGCGCACATCCAAGGCCGCGACCGTCCCCATCTGCGACGAGATATCCCGCGCCACGGCCAACATGCTACGCTTCGCGAAGGAGCTGAAGGGCGACGAGGAAGCAACAATAAAGGCATCCGAAGGCTTCTCGGGTGCAGAATGCCGCCGCAGGACCGTGGATGCCATCTGCGAGTCCCTGAAGGCGGGACTGGAGTGATACAATGGACGATCTAACGAAGAAAGGATCCCTGAGGCTCCACTGGGTGGAGGACCACATGCCCGTCCTGATGGACATCAGGAAGCGCTTCATCGACGAGCAGCCCCTCGCCGGGCTCAAGATCGGGATGGCCCTGCACACCGAGGCCAAGACCGGGATGCTGGCCGTCACCCTGGCGGACGCCGGGGCCAAGATCAGGCTCGCCAGCTGCAACCCCCTGTCCACCGACGATTCCGTCGCGTGCGCCCTCAGGGAGGAGTACGGCCTCGACGTCTACGCCAAGAAATGGGAGACGGAGCAGGAGTACTACAACAATCTCAACACGGTGCTCAACATGGCGCCGGATTTCATCATCGACGACGGCGCGGACCTGATCTCCATGGTCCACACCTCCAGGAAGGACGTCCTGTCCAACGTGAAGGCCGCCAACGAGGAGACCACCACCGGGGTCCAGAGGCTCAGGGCCATGGCCGCCGACGGCGTCCTGAAGTTCCCCGTCCTCGACGTCAACGACGCGAAGATGAAGTTCCTGTTCGACAACCGCTACGGCACCGGGCAGTCCGCCTTCGACGGATGGATGAACGCCACCAACCTGATCGTCGCCGGGAAGCGCCTCGTCGTCGCCGGCTACGGATGGTGCGGGAAGGGCGTCGCGATGCGCGCCAAGGGACTCGGAGCTACGGTCATCGTCACCGACGTCGTCGCCGGCTACGGGTGGTGCGGAAAGGGCGTCGCGATGCGCGCCAAGGGACTCGGAGCCACGGTCATCGTCACCGAGGTGGACCCGATCAAGGCCATCGAGGCCAAGATGGACGGGTTCGAGGTCATGCCCATGGTCGATGCCGCGAAGGTCGCCGACATCATCATCACGGTCACCGGATGCAAGGACGTCGTGTCCGCGGAAGCGCTGGCGGTGGTCAAGGACGGCTGCGTCATGGGCAATGTCGGACACTTCGACAACGAGATCAGCAAGTCCGCCCTGGACTCCATGAGCGAGTCCAAGCAGAGGGTCCGCGACTTCATCGACGAGTACAGGATGAGGGACGGCAGGAAGCTGTACCTCATCGCCGAGGGCAGGCTCATGAACCTGGCCGCCGGACAGGGCCACCCCGCGGAGATCATGGACATGAGCTTCGCCACCCAGGCCCTCGGACTGGTGCACATGGTCAGGAACCACGAGGACATGGAGTGCGGAGTGCACGCGGTGCCCGCGGCCATCGACTCGGAGATCGCCAGGATCAAGCTGAAATCCATGGGTGTGAGCATCGACACGCTCACCGCCGAGCAGATCTCATACATGACCGGATGGGAGGAAGGCACCTGAAAGCGCCGTTCCTGTCGGTGTACGGGCACGTCACCCTCGACCAGATCGTCACGGTCGAGCGCTTCCCCAGGGACAACACCACGGAGGACATCCTCACGAAGGCGTCCGCCCTTGGGGGTACGGGCGCGAACATCGCCGTGTCGGCCGCCAGGCTCGGCTGCCCCACGGCGCTCTGCTCGCTGATCGGGAGGGACCTCCCCCAGCAGTACCGCGACCTCATGGCCGACTCCGGACTGGATCTGGAGGAGATGGTCGAGGTCGACGGGTACGAGACGTCCACCTGCATACTGGCGAACGACCCGTCGCTGACGCAGAAGGTCCTGTTCTACCAGGGCCCGCAGGGTTTCGCCTCGAAGATAGGGGTCGAGCTGGAAGGGAAGGCGAAGGTCTCGGAGCACGTGCACTTCTGCACCGGGGACCCCCGCTGGTACATCGGCATCATGAGGGACCTGGACGGTCCGAGGAAGGCGATCGACCCGGCCCAGGAGTCCCATCGCATCTGGAACGCCGAGCTGCTGAACGAGGCGCTGCCCCTGGCGGACGCGCTGTTCTGCAACAACTTCGAGGCGGAATCGCTGGCGAGGTACGCCGGCGTTCCGGACATACTCGATCTCGACCTCCCGCTGGTGGTATGCACCGAGGGGGCCAGGGGCAGCCGTGCGAAGATCGGGGATGAGATCCTATCCATCCCCGTCGTTCCCGCGGAGCATGCCGAGGACCCGTCCGGATGCGGGGATTCGTACCGCGCCGGGTTCTACGCCGCCCTGTACCGCGGATACGGGATCCCGGAGGCATTGGTCGTCGCATCGTCGGTCGCATCGTTCGTCCTCGAGAAGACAGGGGCGCTCACCAACACGCCCACATGGGACATGGCGATCGAGAGGGCCGAGCCCTGGTTCGGGGAGATGCACCGATCATGGTGCTCTTCGCGCTGACGGGGACCCCGGGAACGGGGAAATCCACCCTCTCGTCGGAGCTCCGCGCCCGCGGATACGACGTGGTGGACGGGAAGGCGTTCATCAAAGAGCACGGGCTGCTGGGCGAGTACGATGAGGAGCGGGACACCTACGAGGTGGACCTCGACGCGCTGAACGATTCCCTCGATCCCCTCAGGGATGCCGACGGGCCCGTGGTGTTGGACAGCCATCTGTCCCATTTCATGGACTCCAGGGGCATCATCCTCCTGCGCTGCTCGCCCGACGTGCTCGCGGAGCGCCTCCGCGCCCGCGGATACTCGGAGGAGAAGGTGAAAGAGAACGTCCAGGCCGAGATACTGGACGAGATACTGTGCGAGGCGTCCGAGACGGACATCCCCATAGGGGAGATCGACTGCACGTCGATCCCGGTGGGGGAGGCCGCGGACATCGCGGAGAAAATCATAAGTGGGGCCGCCGGGGATTACCCACCGGGCGGCACGGACTGGTCGTCGGAGATGGACAGATGGTTCTAGACAGCAAGAGGGCGAGCGTGGATTTCGCGCTGACGCCCGTGGCGAGGAAGCTCATAAACGTCAACCCCAACATGATCTCGTGGGCGGGGCTGATCCTGGCGCTGGCATGCGGCGTCGTGTTCTGGCTCAGCGGGACCGAGGGCAACGAGTGGATGCTCGTGCTGGGTGCGTTCATGGTCATCGTGTCCGGGTACTTCGACGCGCTGGACGGGAAGGTCGCCAAGCTCTCCGGCAAGGCCGGACCCAAAGGGGACTACCTGGACCACGTGTTCGACAGGTACGCCGACGTGTTCATGATCGGCGGTGTGGCGTTCTGCGCCGCATGGTGCGACCCGTATCTCGGGATGCTCGCCCTGATCGGGGTGCTGCTGACATCGTACATGGGGACGCAGGCGCAGGCCATAGGGGCTCCGAGGCTCTACGCCGGACTCCTCGGGAGGGCGGACAGGGTGGTCCTGTCGACGCTGTTCCCGCTGATCCAGTACATAATGATCCAGTTCGGGTACGGCACCCTGGACATCGCGGGAGTCTCCATCACATGGATGGAGATCATGATGCTCTGGTTCGCCGTCGTCGGGAACCTCACGGCCATCCAGAGGGCCATCATAACGTGGCGCAACCTCGGGAAGATGGAAGCCGGGAAGAAGGAATGATCACTGCCCTCCGGTCTTCGCCGGAGGCTCACCCTTCTTCTTTTTCGAATCGCCGGATTTGACCCTGTAGTACGAGAGCGGGTGGTTCATCCACTCCTGCTGGCAGAGGGTGTCCGGATTGTAGCAGAGGCCGTTGGTCTTCATGGTCTTGCATTCCGGTGCGGTGTACGCATCCCCTCCCCTGTTCTCGCCCGTGATGTGCTTGATCTGATACTCCGACTTCGATTCGTCGAAGTCCGGGGATTCCGCGAACACGCGGATGATGTCGTCGTACCCCAATCCGAGGGCGCTAAGGAACGTCACGAGAGCGAACCTGGCGCTGTGGGGGAGGTTCATCCCCTGTCTGGACATCTCCATTATGCGCGTGATGCAGGGCGGGAGGAACTCGTTCTTCATCCCCTCCCCTCCGGTGGGGCTGTACTTCGCTTTGGCTTCTTCTAGAGCCATGGACACCGATGTGACGTCGCCGGTCATGTACGATTTGAACTCGTCGGGGGTGATCAGCGGCAGTTCGGATTCTATCCTGTCCTGGAGGGCGTTCTGCATCAGACGGCTGAACTTGTCCTGCGGGAGGTAGACCATCCCGGAGTGGATGTCGCTGTTGATCAGCTTCCAATCCACGCTCTTGAGGCGGTTCGCGAGACGGAGATAATCGGTGAAGCGCATCCTCAGGATGCCGTCGGCGTCCGCGGACGAGGGGACGTCGAGCTGTTCCGATACTTCGATAACCGTGTCCCTGTCCTCCCCGGCGAGGATCTTGTTCATCCTCACCGCTTCGGCGAGGGCGTAGCGCTTGGTCAGGAACCTGTCCCCTATGGCGGAGACGATCATCCTCGCGTACGGGTACGACAGCACCTCCATGAGACGGTCGTACTCGCTGGCACGGACCATCGGGACGTAGACGACCTCGGAATGGTTGAGCGCATCCATGACCCTGCCCACCCCTCTGGTGCGGGCCGGCTCGTACGAGGGGGACGTGATCAGTTCTGAGATGTCCGCTCCGCTCTCCTCCACGAACCTGTGTGCCTCCGCCAGGAATGGGAATTTGGCGATGCGCTCGGAGTTCATGCGGGTGACTAGACATGGACGTGTAGATAATGGTGCGCCGTCGAGTCATATGTGACAAGGCTCTCTGTGAACTGTCGGTCGATTCCTTATGTCGTTATAGTAATGCAATATTTCATATAGTTTACACAAGTTACACTACAATAGCAGGGGATGACGGCCCGTGAGGGCCGGATCCTTAAGGCGGATCAGACCCGGCCCCCCTTATGGGAGGTCGATGATGATTATCACCTCCTCGGTGATAATCACCACACAGAGCCTGGCGCGGCTTCTGGTTGCGAAAACCAGTATGGTCCTCACTCCTGCCACGGCAGCTCCGGTACACCAGAATAGCCGTCCGGTGTACCGGACTAACTGCCTTTCTGGCAATCGGTTGTACGTAGTTGTTCTATTTCTAATTAACTATTAAAATACATACGTTCATCTAACAGTAATTGGTTACTTTGAGGTTCAACACATCATAAAGTGTATGAATAAGTCTAAAAATTGTCGATTGGGATAGAGACAAGGTCGTCGGCGGGTAGTTCGACGGATTTAGCATTTCATTCTTGTAATGCGATATTTGATATAGTTTGCATTATTTGTATTACAATAGCAGGAGAAGACGGTCCGAATGGGCCGGATCACACGAAGCCTCCCGGGCCTCTTGGTGATGATCACCGATACGGTACTCACCTCCTGCCTTGGCAGCTTCGGTACCAGAGTGCTCGTCCGATACCGGACTGCCTTTCTGGCAATCGATTGTAGTAGTTGTTCTATATCTAATTAACTATTATACTACATACGTTCATTTATCAGTAATTGGTTTTTTTAAGGTTTGGAATTTTGTAAAATGTATGGATAAGTTCAGAAATTGTCGATTGGAATAAAATCACCATTGAACGTCTTGGTCATGTTGGACTCGAAAGACAATTCTATTCAGCCCGAAACATCAACCGGAATGTGCCTCAGAAAACGACGATGTCCCTCAGCCCGTCGACCACGTGCGGGTCCTCGAGCACTCTCAGCAGGTCGTCGAAATTGCTGAAGGGCCTCTCCGCGGCCAGCTTCTGTGCGCGCTTCTTCCCGATTCCGGGCAGGGCGGCCATCGCCGACATGGGCATGGTGTTGATGTCGAACGGATAGGTCACGCCCGTGATCGACCTGTAGCCCCAGTCGGTGACGTACACGTCGCGGAACTCCTCCACATCGACCTTGTACGGTATCCCCACGAGCAGAGGATACGATCCGATCTGCCTCCCGAACGTGGTGTTCCCGTCCTGGAGCTCCATGTACACGTTCCTCAGGACCGTGCCGTAGGGCGCGACCCTCTCGAGCATCGCCCTGTCGATGTCCTCGCGGACCTGCTCCTTGAACCTCTTGAACCTGCGCTGGTCCACCTTGACGGAGAACTCCCTCCTCACCGGGAGCACCTGACGGATGTTGATCCTGCGGACCATCAGCCCCTCGTCTTTGATTCTCGTGAGGATGTCCATGTCCATGGCGTAGGTGCCGGACGTCTCCCCGTCCAATCCGCAGATGATGTTGATGCCGGGGAGCAGCTTCGGCATGCCGTTTGGTCCTCTGGATCCCCCGACCCTGTTGATCATGCGCACCGCATCCATCACCTGGTCGGCGGTGCTGTTCAGGTTGTTCTCGGCGACCACGCGGGGGTCCGCGGACTCCATCCCCAGTGCGAGGACGTTGCCGTCGGTGCATCTGGATGCGAGCGTCTCCAGCACCTGTTGGGATTCCTCCGGATGGGATGCGATCACGGCCGCGTTGGCGTTGTCCACGTGGAGGACGTCGAATCCCAGCGATTGCAGCCCCTCGAAGAGGTCGTCGACGGTCTCCGGAACCGGGGTGGGCACGGGCGAATCCGGATCGGATCCGTAGGACACGATGCACGTCTGTCCTCCTACCCTGAGGTTCCTGACCCCCAGATCCCTGAGCTTGGACGCTTCTGCGATGATATCGTCGGGCGAGCGCATCAGCGGCCTGCCCTTGGAGGGTTCGATGCAGTACGAGCATCCCCCGCTGGAGAACCTGTGGCATCCGCGGTACGATTCGACCTCGGCTATCAGCGGTTCGGGGAAGTCCGGATGGGATGTGACGATGTCCGCACCCAATAACATCCATCTGTTCCACTCGTCGAGGGTGCGGAGCCTCTCGCCGACCTCCTTCCCGACCATCCCGTCGTAGAGGGACGCGGCGATGTCGCGCTGTATGATGAAATCGAATCCGGAAGCGATGTCCGAGGATGCGGCGGAACCGCCGATCAGCTTCCAGCCCTTCAGCCTGGGGAGGAGTTCGGAGAGCTCCCTGCCGGACATGGGCATGCTCCGGAGGTACTTCCCGGGCACGGTGTTCCCCGAGAGGACCACGCTGACGCTGTCCTCGGGGATGCGCGCTCCGCGCCTGATCATGTCGATGGTGAGATAATCGACCCTGTCGGCCCCCGCGTCCAATGCCGCTCCCGCTATGGAGCGCACCATCGGTGAGATGTAAGGCGGAACGCCGAGCGCCGCCGGGTCGTCGATGTAGCCGTCGACCACCAGGACCGAGATCTCCCTGCTCATGGGCATCGGGATGCAGTGGACGTATAAGAGAAGGCCCGGGACGCGCCCGGGGGAAGGGCGGGCGACCGCCGGATGACGGCCGCCCTTTCAAGATGCCGACCCGCGTCGGGTTTCAGGCGGTGTAGACCTCGTTCCCCTCGAAGTAGACGGAGACGACGTTGGCCTCGTGGATCTTGTCCTTCTCGCAGGTGGTGAAATCCTTGTCGAAGAGGACGAAGTCTGCGAACTTGCCGACCTCGATCGAGCCGCGCTCGTCGTCGATCTGGAGCTGGATGGCGCCGTTGATGGTCATGATGTCCATGGCCTCCTCGACGGTCACCCTCTCGGACGGGTCCAGCTGATAGGCGACCATGTCCCCGCGGGTGTCGTTGACCGCGACCTCGATGATCCCGCTGACGGTCGTGGGAGCTCCGGAATCGGAGGGCACATCCGTGGAGGACGTGACGACGACTCCCGCATCGAGGAGCGACTTTATCGGGTAACCGGCTTTCGTGAGCTTCTCGCCCAGTGTGACAGTGGCTTCGTATTCTCCCTCTATCTCCGAGTGCAAGACCCTCCAGTTGATGTTGATGGCCGCGTAGATGCCGTGCTCGCCCATCAGCTCCTTGGTCTCATCGGTGATGTTGCGTCCGTGGCAGATCCCGTTGTAGACCCCGTACGCGGCGGTATCCTCGGCATCGATGAACGCGTTGACCGCCTGCTCCACCGCGGCATCGCCCTGGGCATGGACGTGGACCGAGAGGCCCTTCTCGTTCGCGGCCTTGACTATCGCGTTCATGACATCATTCTTCCACACTTGGTCTCCGTGGGTGCCGTCGAGATAGCCCTCTATCAACCATCCGGATCCGCTCTCGACGGCCTCCCCGTCGGCGAATAGCTTGAGCGCGGAGGTGGTGAAATGCTCCGTGCAGTACTTCTCCATGCATTCCGCGGCTTTGTCGACCTCGGCCTGCCAATCATCATAGGAATCGATCTTGTACGTTCCGCTGATGATCACGGAGAGGCCGGTCTTCTCATCGTAGGCTTTCAGGCAGTCCATGAACTGGGTCCCGAAATAGTTGGTCCAGCCGTCCTGGTAGTACGTGTATCCCCTGGAGTGCAGCGCCTTCTGCATCTCTTCGCAGATGCTCTCGTAATCGGCTTCTGTGACGACCTTCATGGTCGCCACGGTGTTCTTCAGGACGTAGTTGAACGCCATGTTGGCGAGGTATCCGGAGAGCTTCCCGTCGATGACTCCGACGGTGCCGCCCTCGATCTCCATATCGACGGTCACGCCGGCCATCTCGAGCGCCTTGCTGTTGGCGAACGCATCGTGCCCGGAGTCGCTCGATATGAGCAGGACCTTGTCGGAGCATATCGCATCGAGCTGGGTGCGCATGTCGATCTTGTCCTTGATGCTGTGCATGGCGATCTCGTTCCACCCGAGCGTGAAGTAGAATTCCCTGTCCGGGTTGGCCTCGACATAGTTCCTGACGTTCTCGAGGATCTCGGCCTGGGTGTTCCCGCCCACGCCGAAGTTCAGGTACGTCAGGGCTCCCTGGCCCACATAGTGCCCGTGGCCCTCGGTCGCTCCGGACATGACCAGGCCCTTGCCCCTGTAGTCGATGACCTTGGTGTTCTCGCCGATGTAGTCCTCGGCCCCTTCCTCATCGCCGACGTAGACGTACCTCCCGTCCTTCACGGCGAACGCCTCGACGTACTGGCCGTCGTCGGACGTGTAGATCTTCCCGTACACGACGGTGTCCGCCGCATCGGAATCGTCGTTCTTCAGCACCCCGCTGCCGCCTATCATCGCGCCGATGAGGACGATGACGACGCACGCGACGATGCTGATCGTGACGA
>CAVDQR010000019.1:13472-13834 GCA_963611065.1 Bacteroides ovatus | reverse complement strand
CTCGGCTACATTTATGTGGGTGATAGGCGGAGGGCGCTCCCCCTGGTCGTTCTCATGACCCTGGAAGTGGCAGGGTTCCTCATGATGTTCCTGACGGAGACCGATCCGGAGGTCGAATACGTGTCCTTCTCGTGGATACTCCTGTATTCGCTGTCCGCGACTACATCGGTCGTGGGGGCGAGCCGCGGAGCGAAGGAGGCGGGGATCGAATCGACGGACCCGGCCCAGGAGATGAACCTCAGGAACGAGGGGCGGGTCATCAGGATATTCACGTACGTTCTGACGGCGGTATTCGCGTGGCTGTGTTCCTGTTACTATCCGGACGATGCGGGATTCCTCGCATATTTCGTGTCGGTGTGGGC
>CAVDQR010000019.1:0-13462 GCA_963611065.1 Bacteroides ovatus | reverse complement strand
ATCCGATGGACAGCATGCCCGTGCCGCATCCCAGGTCCACGACCTTCAATCCGGCGATGTCGCCCCTGCGGTGGGCCTCGAACAGGACATCCGCCGCGATGATCGCGGGCGTCATGTACTGCTCCAGGGCCACGTCCGGCTCCTCGAACGTCCGGACCGATTGGAGAGTCATCTCCAGCTCCCTCTTCCTCATCGGCGCTCCGTACGACGGCATCGTTCATACTATTGGCGCCTTCCGAACGAGAATCTTCGGACTGTCGACGATGTACGGATTCCGCAGTCCGACGACGGATTTCGGAGCCTCGTCCCCATGGTTTAACTAGGTGCAGCGGATTGATAGCACGCATACGTAGGTGTGCCTTCGCGCTTATCGCGCGTCGAATCGGTTTGCGAGGGTATACATGGCCAAGATCGAAAGGGCAATCATCAGCGTGTCGGACAAAACCGGCATAGTCGATTTCGCCGGGGCGCTGTCCTCCATGGGCGTGGAGATCATCTCCACCGGCGGCACTTACAAGGTTCTCAAAGAAGCGGGCATCCCGGTCGTGGAGGTCTCCGACGTCACGGGATTCCCGGAGATGCTCGAGGGGCGCGTCAAGACCCTCCATCCGAAGATCCACGCGGGCATCCTGGCCCGCAGGGACGTCAAGGAGCACATGGACGCCATCGCGGAGAAGGGGATCAGGACCATCGACATGGTGGTCATCAACCTGTATCCGTTCAAACAGACCGTTCTGAAAGAGGGTGTGACCTTCGACGAGATCGTCGAGAACATCGACATCGGCGGTCCGAGCATGATCAGGGCGGCGGCCAAGAACTACAAGGACGTGGCCGTGGTCACCAAACCCTGTCAGTACGACGGCATCATCGAGCAGCTGAAGGCTTCCGGCACACTCTCGCAGGAGACCCACGAGAAGCTGATGGCCGAGGCGTTCATCCTCACCGCCAACTACGACGACATGATCGCCGCTCAGATGTTCGAGAGGTTCGGGGACGGCTTCCCGGACTCGTTCCCCATACCGTCCGAGAAGGTCGAGGACCTCAGGTACGGCGAGAACCCCAACCAGAAGGCCGCATTCTACAAGGATCCGTTCACACCCGGCACCACCGTGGCCAAGGCCGAGCAGCTCCACGGGAAGCAGCTGTCCTACAACAACATCCTGGACCTGGACAAGGCCATGGACATCTGCATGGACTTCGAGAGGCCCACCGCGGTCGTCATGAAGCACACCAACCCCTGCGGGCTGGCATCCGCCGACAACATCGACGAGGCGTTCCTGACCGCGTACAACGTCGATCCGCTGTCCGCGTTCGGCTGCGTCATCTGCCTCAACAGGAACTGCACCGTGGCCACCGCCACGGAGATCTCCCAGCATTTCGTGGAAGCGGTCATCTGCCCCGATTACGAGGAGGGGGCCGTCGAGATCATGGAGGCGAAGAAGAACATCCGCATCCTCAGGACCGGGATGCCCATCTGCCCCTCCGCCAAGCACAGGGAGTACAAGGTCAAGAAGATCCAGGGCGGGATGCTCGTCCAGACCGACGAGGACGTCCTCATCGACCCGAAGAACCTGAAGGTCGTCACCGAGCGCGCCCCGACCGAGGAGGAGATCCACTCCCTCCTGTTCGCATGGAAGCTCGCCAAGCACGTGACGTCCAACGCCGTCGTGTACGTGAGGGGGGAGCGCGCGGTCGGTATCGGAGCGGGTCAGATGAGCCGCGTGGATTCCGCCAAGATCGCCACCATGAAGGCCAACGAGCCGACGCAGGGATGCGTCATGGCCTCCGATGCGTTCTTCCCGTTCAGGGACGGCGTGGACGAGGCGGCGAACGCCGGCGTCACCGCCATCATACAGCCCGGAGGCAGCATCAGGGACCAGGAGGTCATCGATGCGGCCAACGAGCACGGCATGGCGATGGTCTTCACCGGGTGCCGCGTGTTCAGGCACGGATGATCCGATATCATCTTCCATTCTGGAGATCCGAGCGCCGGGGAGTCGCTTCCCGGCGCGCATAAACCCTCCCGGGCGGACGGCCGAGAACCGTCTGCCCGGAACATCATTCTGATGCATGCCAGCAGAATCGGTAGGAACTCTCCCGCACCATTCGATTCCGGAAGAGATTGAACTGGAAACCTTCATATAATGCTCGGAATGAGCATCGTACATCCTAATCCAATAGACGATGAAGTTATGGATAACATAGGGGAGTTCATATCGGAACGAGGAATGCGCATGGATTCCGGAAAGATGCAGAAGAAGAACGTCGTCACGATCAGCATCGTCGCGTGCGTCGTCATCGTCCTCATCGGCGCGATGATAGGCGGCAGCGGGGTGCTGAAGAACGACGATTCCGATGCGGCGGACACCGTCGTGTACGGGAAGATCTACACGTCCGACGACGGCCAGTACGTCGAGGCGTTCGCAGTGAAGGACGGGAGGTACGTCTACGTCGGCGACGAGGAGGGCGCTGAAGATTATATCGGCGAGAACACCAAGGTCATCGACTACAGGGACAAGGGCCTCATAATGTCCGGAGCCACCGAGGGCCACGGACACTATGTGGCCCAAGGGGTCCTGGTGTACTTCAACTACTTCGTGTACGGGAACACCGAGGCCGAGATCCTGGACAATCTCAGGACGTACATCGAGGCCAACCCGGACAGGGATTTCTACTACACGTTCGGATGGGGCAACGTCGCCATGCAGAGCATCAAGGACAAGATCGACATGCGCACCAAGCTCGACGCCATATGCTCCGACAAGCCCATCATCGCAACGGACGACACCGCGCACAACGCCTTCTGCAACAGCAAGGCGCTCGACATGGCAGGCATCACAGTCGACACCACGATCCAGGGCGGTGTCATCGGGGTCGTCGACGGGAAGCTCTCCGGCCTCGTCTCCGATATGGCGTACAACTACCTCTCGAAGAAGACCGTGGCCATCATGGATATCATCCCGGAGGCCGATTACGCCGGTGTCGTCGAAGCAACGCAGAAGGAGCTGCACTCCAAGGGATACACGTACTACCATGACGGCACCACCAACTTTTTCGGGACCCAGATCATGGACTGCCTCAGCACTTACGACAAGACGGCCGGCCTCAAGATCTACGCGAGCGGATCGTACAAGATCGATCCCTACGAGGACTGGGAAGCCGAGCTCGAGAACGCCGTGGCCTTCATGAACAAATATCCCACGGCGCACTTCAAGTACAACACGCTGAAGCTCTTCGCCGACGGAGAGGCTGTAGAGAGCAAATCCGGATGGATGATCGAGGGCTATGTCGACGGCACCCACGGGACCCAGGTCTGGGACGACGATGTGATCAACGCCATAGTCAAGGCAGCGAACGAGGCAGGGATCTCCGTCCATGTGCATGCCCAAGGCGATGGCGCGACCGAACAGGCCGTCAACGCGTTCATATACGCCGAGGACACGGCCGCAGACGGCATCTACAATGGGGTATGCCACGGCCGCAACTTCACTGAGGAGACCAAGGAGAAGATGGCGGAGCACGGCATCTACGCGGCCATCAACATCAACTGGAGGACACTGTACTCCGTGAATCAGGCAGACGAGGTCGCACAGCTGCTGAACAACGATCTCGCGAAAGCCGGCTACCCGGTAAAGTCGCTTCTCGACAAGGGCATCGTCGTCACATCCTCGACGGATGTTCCTGCGTCTTCAGGCGCCCCCACGACCGTCAGCGGGATCATCGAGGTCGCGGTCAACGACACCTGTCCCGGCAAGGACGTCTGGAAGCTCGACGAGTCGGAGAGGGTCACCGTCGAGGAGGCCATGGACATCATGACCATCAACGGCGCCATCCAGCTCCAGATCGACGACGAGCGCGGCTCGATCGAGGTCGGCAAGTTCGCAGACTTCGTCCTCTTCGACAAGGATTTCACCACCTGCGAGAAGGACAAGATCCACGAGGCCAACGTCGTCTCCGTCTACTTCGAGGGGAACGAGGTCTACACCGCCTGAGACCCGACACGGGTCGGGCTTCGAACGCCGTCGGAGGACGGCAGACGAGGCCGCGTGGACCATCCGGGGCACAGCAATGCCCGATGGACCCGCGGTCTCGCAAACCGATCACCATATTCTGTCAAGGAAATTCTCTCGCATCCGGCCACGGACCCGTGGAATCAAGGGGTCCGGATTCCTGCCGAGAGATCGGATTGAATCGGAAATGGTTGAATTTTCTGAAGCAATTTCCAGAAACATTGAATAGGTCGCCAGATTCGTCAGAATCCATCCGCTCGCCGTGTCGGGCGAAAGGAGTCTTGATTATGACCGGAACGAGAGTTCTCACCAACGGAAGGATCTACACAGTCAACAGGAAACAGCCCTGGGCCGAGGCCGTCGTCATCGAGGGCGACAAAATCGCATATGTGGGCGACAACGAAGGCGCCTTGGCGTATGCCAAGGACGGGGTCGCGGTCGAGGACCTCGGCGGAAGGTTCGTGATGCCCGGCATCATCGACGGGCATCTCCACGCCATCATGTCCATCGTCTACAGGGGGCTCATCAACATCCTCCCCACCGATGAGCTCGACGATATGAAGAAGAGGATCCGGGACTACATGGCCGCCCACCCCGGTGTCGGCGCCTACCTCGGCATGGGATGGAACGACACCTACTTCGGCGAATCGGGTCCGAACAAGGCCGTTCTGGACGAGCTCTGCCCCGACAAGCCCATGGCCATCCTCTCGGCCAGCGGTCACTGCGGCTGGTGCAACTCGAAGGCCCTGGAGGCCGCCGGCGTCTCCAAGGACACGCCCGATCCCGATGCCCAGGCCGGTCACCTCTACTACCGCGATGCCGACGGCAACCCGACCGGCTACTTCAAGGAGAGCGCGACGGCCAATGCGATCCTCTCCGCGACCGATTACATCAACATGGAGCTGCTCGGCGAGTGCGCGGAAGCCTTCGCCGCCGATTGCTCCGAGCTCGGGATCACGTCGCTCGTCGACTGCGGGAACTACGATTTCACCGAGTTCCTCATGGACGACGAGCTCATCGACGTCGTGGAGGACAAGGAATGCCCCGTCCGTCTCGATTGCTGCGGGCTCATCGGCAACAAGCAGAACATCGAGGAAGCTCTCGAAGAGGCCAAGAAGCTCAAGGGGAAGTATGTCAGCGACAGGATCCGCTGCACCTTCCTGAAGATCCTCAACGACGGCACCCTGGAGAACTTCTCCGCCGCCATACCCGGCGAATATCCCGGGAACAAGGCGATCCAGCCCACCATGACCGCGGACGAGCTCTTCCACTGGGGAGAGGAGGCCGCCAAGGCGGGACTGGACCTCAACGTCCACGCCATCGGCTCCCTGACCGTCCACGCGCTGCTCGAGGCCGCGGGCAGGCTCCGCGCCGCCGGCTACAAGGACATGCGCATCATCTGCTCCCATTCCGCCTACGTGTTCCCGGACGATGTGGAGAAGTTCGGAGAGTACGATGTCATCGCCAACAGCACCGGACGCTGGTTCTCGGCGATCCCCGACGAGGAGACGCTGAAGGCGATCGACATGATGACCCAGGCCAAGGCCTACCCCATGAAATCCCTCAGGGATGCCGGGGCTAGGATCTCCCTTAGCTCGGATTATCCGACCGACCCGACCACGTTCCTGCCCATGCCCAATATCGAGTGCGCGCACACCAGGCAGCCCATGGGTGAGAGGGATGCGTTCATCAGCCAGCCCGAGGAGTGCATGACGATCTCCGAGATCATCGAGGCGTACACCATCAACAACGCCTACGAGATGCGCATGGAGGACAAGTTGGGCTCCATCGAGGCGGGCAAGTACGCCGACATCGTGGTCCTGGAGCAGAATCTCTTCGTGATCGACCCCTACACCATCCACGACGTGAAAGTCCACGAGACGATCATGGACGGTATCACCAGGTACAAGAGGGACTGAGTCCTGAACTTCCGCGAACGCGGAGAAACATTTTCCCTTCGGAGGGGTCCCGTCTCATCGTACGGGCGGGAGCCGCTCCGAAGGAGATTACAATTACGGATCGGACGGTTCGGAATGCGGGATGGGATCTTTTCCATCCCTTTCCATCATCCTTGGTTCTTTTCGAGTTCTTCGGCAGTCTCCTCGAGATCCGTCGGGATGATGGGCTTGCCCTGGGCCTTCCTGGTCATGTGGCCGCCGGGTCCACCGCGGGCCACGTAGGCCTTCTCCAGGCACTCGGGGTCGTCGCAGACGAACGCCGCGAAGACGATGTTCTTGCAGGGCTTCCCGCAGAACTCGCAGACGTAGTCCTCCATGTTGATTGCCATGAACGGTCAATCCCCTTCATCGGATAAACTGATTAGGACGTCGGTTCACATCCATGCTGAACATGACCGATCCCGCGGAGTGCGTGATGCATCCGAGGGACACGATGTCGGCCTTGCCGATGTATGCCGGGACGTCGGCCGGGGAGATGCCTCCGGAGGCCTCCACCAGGATCCTCCCGTCGACGTTCTTGACGGCGTCGCGGATCTCGCCGGTGAGCTCCGGTCCGCAGTTGTCCGCCATGACGATGTCCGCGCCCATCTCCGCCGCGGTGACCGCATCGGCGATGTTGGACACCTCCACCTCGACCTTCACGGAGAACGATGCCTTCCTGACCTTCTCCATGGCGTTGCGGACGCTCCCGCAGGCCTTGATGTGGTTGTCCTTGATCATGATCATCGAGTCGAGGCCCATCCTATGGGGGTCCCCTCCCGCGATCCTGACGGCTTCCTTCTCGAAATCCCCGAAACCGGGGGTGGTTTTGCGGGTGGCGGCGACGATGATCTTGCCGTCCGCCATCCTCACGGCCTCGGCCGTGGCGGTGGCCACGCCGCTCATCCTCATCAGGATGTCCAGCGCGGTGCGTTCGGACGTGAGTATGGCCGGGAGGGGTCCGGAGACGGACAGCACCCTCGATCCGGCCTTCACACGGTCCCCGTCCCTCACGGTGGCGGTGACGTCGATGCCGAGGGATCCCAGGAGGTCGGTGACGACCCCGATTCCGGCCACGACGGCGTCCTGCTCGCAGGTCACGTACGCCGTGCCGTCGGTGTCGGGGACCACCAATTGGGTGGTCAGGTCCCCGCGTCCGACGTCCGCCTTCAGGAACTCCCTGGCATCCATGTTCACACGTCCAGCTCGAACTCCTCGCCCGTCTTGGGGAGGAGGACGTTGTAGTCCGTCAGGAACGGCAGGAACTTCTCCCTGGCCTCCGAGTGCATGAAGATCACGTTGTCGGGGTCGCAGGCCTTGATGAAGTTGACGATCTGGTCGCGGTCGGCGTGGGCGGAGAAGTCGTACTTCTGGAGCTCGCACTCGACCTTGCAGACCTCGCCGTCGATGACCACGTGCCCGTCCTCCAGGAGCATCCTGCCGTTGGTGTCCTCGGCCTGGTATCCGACCAGGAGGATGGCGCTCTTGGGGTCGTTCTTGATCTTGTTGAGGTACCTGATGACGGGTCCGCCGTCCAGCATACCGCCGGTGGTGACGATGATCTGACCCTTCATGGCGGCCTCCCTGCTGCCGGGCCTCCTGACCTCGTTGAACTTCCTCCTGGCGGACTTGAGCTGCCTCTCGTCCCTCAGGTACTCGGGGTAGTCGAGGAACAGACGGGTGACCGATCTGCCCATCCCGTCGACCCACATCTCGTAGTCCAGGTCCTTCAGGAGCATCATGATCTCCTGGGTCCTTCCGACGGCGAAGCAGGGCACCAGGACGGTGCCTCCGCGGTCGATGACCTCCTCGACCTTGGCGAGGAACTCCTTCTCGGTCTGCTTCCTGGGAGGGTGGTTGCGGTCCGCGTAGGTACCCTCGATGAACAGGTTGTGGCAGTCCTTGGGCTTGGCGCCGCGGCAGAGCCTCTGCGCCTCCGTGTGGATGTCGCCGGTGTAGATCGTGGTGGTGTCGCGGCTGAACTCGAACATGGCCGCTCCCGGGACGTGTCCGGCGTCGAGCATGCCGACGTCGACGTGGTTGATGGTGATCTCGTCGCCGTAGGTCATCGGGACGACGCACTGCATGGTCCTCTCGATGTCGTCGCTGGTGTACGGCTGGACGTAGTCCTCGGCCTTGGCGATCTTCAGGGTGTCCTTCATCATCAGCTCCCCGACCTCGGCGGTCAGGGGGGTGGTGAACACCTCGCATCTGTCCCTTCCGACGACCTGGGGGACCATACCGCAGTGGTCCAGGTGGCAGTGGGTGAGGAACATGTGGTCGATCTTCGGTGCGGGGAGGGGGAACTCCGGAGGCTTGGTGGGACTGAGACCGTACTCGACGAGCACCCTCATGCCGTCCCCTTCCATCGTCATTCCCATGCGGCCGACCATGTCAGCGCCGCCCAGAAATTTGAATTTCATTTTCATTCAAACAGCTCCTTTTCGTACAGGCCTCATCCCCGGAGGGGGGCCTTATGTGAGAGGGGACTCGGGTCCCCCATCGACAGTGATGTGACACAGGACCCTGTGGTCCCATATTATAAGGATAAGAGGAGAATCTGGCCCTTGTATTTAACACATTTTAAAAACGCGTCATCACCGATAGTCGATGTTGTAAGACAATCGAATGTCTGAATCGCACGTTCTCCGAATCTCGGACCCAGGGGTTGCTGGCTATTATGCGCTCGGAACAGTACCAACGCTTAAATGGACTATGGGCTATACATCGGGCATGGGAGCGCTCGACAAAAGAATATTCAGCGGATTGGCAATAGTGTCAGCCCTGCTGTTTGTCGTGTTCGGGGCCATGGTCGCGGGAAAAACCGACCTGACCGCCGATGACAATACCATCGCACTGTACCTGCTTACGATCGCCGGACTGCTGGCCGCAGTCTACTCATTCTCGATGATCCAAACCGCCGACAGCTTCGCCAGGAAGCTGTCCGCCATCCTGATCATAATCGCCGGCATCATGTTCGCCGTCTCCGGATTCCTCGGGGGCAACGCCGCGACCGTCCTCGCCGCCGCGGGAGTCGTCGCGGGAATCGGACTGGTCCTCGACATGCTCGCCCTCTGGGTTTCCCGCGTCTACGGGGCAATGTACGTGTCCGCCGTCCTGGCGGCCGTCGACCTCGTGATGGGCGCGATGTGCCTCGTCAAGGGATACTCCGGCGCCTATGCTCTGGCCATCGCGCTCGCGTTCGCCGTCTGGCTCGTGATCAGCGCGGTCGTCACCGGATTCATCAAGATCGAGTCCGCCGTCAAGACCCGCGAGGTCGTGGAGGCCGCCAGGTCTCAGAAGGACGGCGTCAAGCCCCAGGCCCACAACAAGAAGGCCACCCCCAAGGCGAAGAAGCCCGAACCCAAGAAGGCCGAGGAACCCGCCGCCGAGGAGAAGCCCGCAGAGGAGCCCAAGAAGGTCAGGACCGTGCAGCTCCCGAAGACGCCCGCCGCCGAGGCCGCCATCAAGCAGTCCCAGGCCGGAGCGGCCGCCAAGGATGCCGAGAAGCCCGCGGAGGAGCCCAAGAAGGAGCAGAAGCCTCCCGCGAAGGCCATGGGCGACTTCATGCAGAAGCTCATGACCTCCGAGGCCGCCCACAAAGCGACCGCCAAGCCCCAGCATCCCGTCGACGAGCCCGTCGTCAAGGAGGAGCCGAAGGCCGAGGAACCCGTCAAGGAGGAGTCCGTCGAGACCCCCGAGGAGCCCGTCGCCGAAGAGAAGCCCGCAGAGGAGCCGAAGGCCGAGGAGAAGCCGAGGATCCAGCCCGCCGAGCCCGTGGCGTCGGTCATATCCGAGCCCGTCGTCGAGAAGGAGACCCCCGAGGTGTTCCACACCCCCGAGCCCAACTGGGGCATCGTGACCCGCGATTCGTCCGGAGAGGGCGGATCCGAGGACAAGCCCGCGAAGACCCTGAAGCCCAAGGACAAGGTACCCGCTGAGGAGCCGAAGGCCGAGGAGCCCGCTCCCGCAGAGGTCCCCGCAGAGGAACCCGTTGCGGAGGAGGAGCCCGAGGAAGGGCCCGCTCAGGAGACCGTCGAGGAGACCCCCGAAGAGGCCCCCGCCGAACCCGCCCCTTCCGTCATCGCGGAGCCCGTCGTCGAGAAGGAGACTTCCGGGGAATTCCAATCCACCGGGGAGCCCAACTGGGGCGCGGTCACCGACGATTCGTCCGCCGAGACCCAGGAGGAGGACGCGTACACCGACAACTCCCCCGAGGCGCTCGTCAGGAGGGCCGCCTGGAACAAGGGACTCAGGTGCAGGAGGAACTACGGAGATGCGAACATCCCCGTGGCCTTCGTCAAGGGCAAGGTCGCCGTCTACGTGGACGACGCCGATGCCGACACCTCCGGCGACGATGCGCTCCGCGCCGAGGGATGGACAGTCCTGAGGTACAACGCCGCCGACATCACCGACGGGAAGGACCAGGGCGAGGAGATCGCCGCAGCAGTCAAAGAGAACACCAAGGCCGTCAAGAAGAAGAAGGCCAAGAAGTGAGCTCCGGGGGTCCGGTACCCCCACCAAACCCCTTCCAAACCCTCTTTAATAAACGCGCGACTGGATGGGCGTCTTTACCATTTTATACCCCGATTCGATGTACGACGCATAGAGGCCGACAAAATGTTTTGCCCATCATGCGGTTCAATGATGTTCCCCCGCGAGGGGAAGTACGTCTGCAACAAGTGCGGCGCCGAGAAGGCCCTCGGAGCCAAGCCCGAGATCATCGTCACGGATTCCAAGAACAGGATGACGACGGTCATCGAAGAGGACACCGCGACCCTGCCCAAGACCCGCGTCGTGTGCCCCGAGTGCGCGCACACCGAGGCGTTCTTCGTCATCAGGCAGACGAGGGCCGCGGATGAACCTGAAACGAGGATCTACCGCTGCTGCAAGTGCAACCACACGTGGAGGGAGTACTGAGGATGTTCAAGGCGGATCTGAAGTCCGATACCCTGAAGGGTCTCGTCAACATCATCTCCACCCTCATCGACGAGGTCAAGTTCTCGATCACGGCCGACGGGATGACCCTCAAAGCCGTCGACGCGGCGCACATCGCGATGATCGAGCTGGAGGTCTGCAAGGACGCGTTCGAGTCCTACGAGGCGGAACCCTGCGAGATCGGTCTGGACCTGGACAAGGTGAAGGGCGTCCTGAAGCTGGCCTCATCCGGCGACGTCATCAAGATGGACCAGGACGACACCCACGGGAGGCTCGTGTTCAAGATCGGCAACATCACCCGCCGCATGAACCTCGTGGACACCGCCAGCATGAGCGACCCCAAGGTGCCCCAGCTGGCGCTGGCCACCAACGTCAACCTCCTGGTCGACGAGCTCCAGAAGGGTATCCGCGCGGCCGAGTCCATCTCGGACCACATCACCCTCAGGGCGTGCCCCGAGTTCTTCGAGCTGTCCTGCGAGGGGGACACGGATTCCGTCAGCCTCAGGCTCGAGGGGGACTCCGTCCAGTCCATAGACGCGGACTCGGAGGTCCAGAGCATGTTCCCGCTCGACTACTTCTCCAACATCGTCAAGGCGATCCCCGCCGGGACCGTCGTCAGGGTGGAGCTGGACAACGACTACCCCGTCAAGCTCGTCTTCGGCCTGGCGGACGGCCAGGTCAAGGTCAACTATCTGCTGGCGCCCAGGATCGAGAGCGATTGACCATGTCGACATCCGACGCCCAGGAGCTCGCAAGGATAGCCAACCGCCTCAGGCTCGACGTCATAGAGATGACGTCCGCCGCCGGATCGGGTCACCCCGGGGGATCTCTGTCCTCGGCGGACCTCATGGCGGTCCTGTACTTCGGGGGAGGCATGAACCACGACCCCGCCGACCCGTCATGGGACGGCAGGGACCGCTTCGTACTGTCCAAAGGGCACGTGGCGCCCGTCCTCTACGCGGCGCTGGCGGAGTCCGGCTACTTCCCCAGGGAGCAGCTGCTGACCCTCCGCAGGCTCGGGAGCAAGCTCCAGGGGCACCCCGTCCGCGGGAAGGTCCCCGGGGTGGAGATGTCCACCGGGTCGCTGGGCCAGGGGCTCAGCATGGCCTGCGGAATCGCGCTGGCCGGGAAGATGGACGGCAAGGATTACCGCACGTTCTGCCTCCTCGGCGACGGGGAGCTGCAGGAGGGGCAGAACTGGGAGGCCGCGATGTTCGCGTCCCAGTACGGTCTGTCCAACCTCGTGGCGATAGTCGACCGCAACCGCCTGCAGATCACCGGCAACACCGAGGACGCGGTCGGATTGGACCCGCTCCCGGACAAATGGAAGGCGTTCGGATGGAACGTCATAATCATCGACGGCCATGACATCCCCATGATCCAGGAGGCGCTGGCCAAGGCGGCGGAGCCCGGGAACAGGCCCACCGCGATCATCATGAACACCATCAAGGGCAAAGGGGTCTCGTTCATGGAGAACAACGCATCGTTCCACGGCAAGGCCGCCAACAGCGAGGAGCGCGAGATCGCCATCAGGGAGCTCACGGAGGAATCGGAATGACCGGGATACCCCAGCGCAACTACTACGGCAAGGCGCTCGCAGAGCTCGCCGCCGAGGACCCGAGGGTCGTCGTCATGGACGCGGACCTCGCCGGATCCACCAAGACATCGGACTTCCAGAAGGTGTGCCCGGAGAGGTTCGTGGAGGTCGGCATCGCGGAGCAGAACATGATCGGCATCGCGGCCGGTCTGGCCGCCTCCGGGAAGGTCGTCTTCGCATCCACCTTCGGGGTCTTCGCCACCGGGAGGTGCTGGGAGCAGATCAGGCTCGCCTGCGCCTATCCCAAGCTGAACGTCAAGGTCTGCGCCACCCACTGCGGGATCACCGTCGGGGAGGACGGCGCGTCGCACCAGGCCCTGGAGGACATGGCCATCATGAGGACGCTGCCAAACATGACCGTCCTCTGCCCGGCCGACGCCTACGAGGCGTTCGCCGCCACGAAGGCGCTGGCCGCGTTCGACGGTCCGGCGTACATGCGCATGGGCCGCGCCGACTTCCCCGTCGTCACCGAGGAGGGCGAACCGTTCGTCATCGGGAAGGCGAAGCTGATGAGGGAGGGGAACGACGTCACGCTCATCGGGTGCGGTCAGATGACCGCGCTGTGCCTGCAGGCCGCCGAGATGCTGGAAGCGGAAGGCGTCTCCGCGGAGGTGCTCAACATCTCGACGATCAAACCCCTCGATTCCGAGGCCATAGTCGCATCCGTCTCCAAGACCGGATGCTGCGTCACGGCCGAGGAGCACAGCATCGTCGGCGGACTGGGATCCGCCGTATGCGAGGTGCTCGCCGAGTCCCGCCCCGCCCCCGTCGAGAGGGTCGGGACCATGGACACCTTCGGCGAGTCCGGCAAGCCCGACGAGCTCATGGCCAGATACGGCCTCACAGCCGAGCACATAGCGGACTCGGCCCGCAAATCCATTTCAAGGAAGCGATTCTGATGAAGATATTCATAGACACAGCCAATCTGGACATGATCAAGGAGATCAACAGCTGGGGGATCCTGGACGGGGTCACCACCA
>CAVDQR010000018.1:0-13952 GCA_963611065.1 Bacteroides ovatus | reverse complement strand
GTCCTGCACCTCTTCCCCGAAACAGGATCTCTGTCCGGGTGCATGATTGTGATTCTCAGCCGTTTCCAGCTGGGCGTGAAACCCGCGTAGTCGAGAGAAGTATATAAGACTTCCGCGACCGCAGGATTCAATGCGAATCTCTCGGCGGGCCATAGTCAGCCAGCCACGCGACTTCACATCGCGCAGGCTCCTCCATCACACACTTCTATTTAACGCTATGTGTTCACATTGTGAAGACCATCAGGTAGCAGTCCGGAATCTGGTCCTTCAGCACCCTCAGGTCGGGATTGTAAAGCCTCAGATACCCTTCCCGGTGCACCTTCTTCCCCAGGATCTTCGCGATGACGGATGCTTCGACGCTCCCCTCGACCTTCCATGACGACATCTCGCCGCTCGTATCGGTCCCGACGTAGATCGGGAGCCTCAGGCGGATCCTCTCGGAATCGTCGCAGACCTCCCACAGGCGCATCACCTGCTCCTCCGGCACCTCTATTACCGAACCGTCGCGCATCCTGTACGTGCGCTCCCCGCCGACCATGTCCTCCAGCGACCGTTTCTCGGCCGCGAGGTTGCGGTTCAGGTCCTGCATGATCGACGCCACGAAATCCATGCCTCCCAATCTTCTCTATACTATATGGCGGACTCGCATCCTTAACGGCGTTATCACATCGTCATCCCCGTAGTATCAATATATATCGGAACCCAGGAATCGACACGCGCATGTCTCTGGATCCGCGGATAGAGGAAGCGTTGGAGAAACACCCGTGCTACAACGAGAAGGCGCACCGCCAATTCGCAAGGATGCACCTCCCGGTGGCACCGAGGTGCAACATCCAATGCAACTACTGCAACAGGAAGTTCGACTGCTGCAACGAATCCCGTCCGGGGGTCACGAGCGAGGTCCTCACCCCCGAGCAGGCGATCGAGAAGATCAGGGTCGTGAAGGAGGCCGTGCCCAACCTGAGCGTCATAGGCATCGCGGGGCCGGGGGATCCCCTCGCCAACGAGGAGACGTTCCGCACGCTGGAGCTCGTATCCCGCGAATTCCCGGAACTCACCCTGTGCATCTCCACCAACGGACTCGCTCTTCCCGACGCTGCGGACAGACTGTACGGCCTCGGAGTTAGGTTCGTCACCGTCACCATGAACGCCGCCGACCCCTCCATAGGGGCCCGGATCTACGATTCAGTCGTCTTCAAAGGCGAGAAGCTCACCGGCGAGGAGGGGGCTCTTACCCTCCTGTACCGTCAGACGGAGGGGATCAGGAGATGCGCCGAGCTCGGGATGGCCGTGAAGGTCAACATCGTCATGATCCCCGGGATCAACGACGAGCACATCCCCGCCCTGGTCAAGAAGGTGAAGGCGCTCGGGGCGTACATCGTCAACATCCTCCCCCTGATACCCGTAGAAGGCACCAAGTTCGCGGACTTGCGCGCCCCCACACCGGCCGAGAGGAAGGAGATGATGGACAGATGCGAGCTCGATGCCAAGATGATGAGGCACTGCCGCCAGTGCAGGGCCGACGCCATCGGCCTCCTCGGCGAGGACAGGTCGCAGGAGTTCGTCCACCTCGGAGGATGCGGATCCGGATGCGGACCCATCAAGCCGGTGACCGTCGAGGACGATCATCTCATAGCCGTCGCCGACGACGGACACGGGTCCGTAGGAGGATTCGGAAACGCCTCTTCCTTCTTGATATATTCCTATAATAAGGAGGAGGGCTGCAAACAGATCCGCAGGGTCCCCGTCGACCGCTCCAAGCCCGTGTCGGGCGGCGGCCACAAGGAGCACATCGCGGCCATCGCATCCTCTCTGAAGGGATGCGGGACCGTCGTGGTCAGCGAGATCGGCGACATGCCCATGCGCGTCCTGACCGGATCCGGGATCAAAGTGACCATTAGGGATGGGACAGTGGACGATGCCGTCCGCCATGCATCCGAAGGTTCCGAGTGACATCCGACCTTCCCGACCTGGGTATTCGCCGATGCGATGCCGTCCGACCCGCATCCGGACCAATAGTTATCTATGGAAGAGCTATAGCGGGCGCCATACAATCGGAGTGCTATTATGGACGCTCAAGAAATGAGAGAGACCTACATCGACTTCTTCAAGGAGCGCGGACACGCGCAGATCCATTCCGCACCTCTCGTGCCGGAGAACGATCCCACCGTGCTCTTCACCACCGCGGGGATGCATCCCCTGGTCCCGTACCTCCTCGGCGAGAAGCATCCCGCCGGCAGGAGGCTGACCGACTTCCAGAAATGCGTCAGGACGGGGGACATCGACGAAGTGGGCGATGCGAGCCATCTGACGTTCTTCGAGATGCTCGGGAACTGGTCCCTGGGCGACTACTTCAAGAAGGAATCCATCGCATGGAGCTACGAGCTCCTCACCAAGGTCCTGAAGATGGACCCGGACCACCTCGCCGTCACATGCTTCGAGGGCGAGGGGGACATCCCCCGCGACGACGAGACCGCGTCCCTCTGGAAGAGCCACGGGCTCAGGGACGACCAGATCTTCTTCTACGGGAGGGAGGACAACTGGTGGGGCCCCGCCGGACAGACCGGCCCCTGCGGACCCGACACCGAGATCTTCTTCGACGACGGCCGCCCCAAGTGCTGCCCGACCTGCGGACCCTCCTGCCACTGCGGGAAGTACACCGAGATCTGGAACAACGTCTTCATGCAGTACAACAAGCAGGCAGACGGCTCCTTCATCCCCCTGGTCCAGAAGAACGTGGACACCGGGATGGGACTCGAGAGGATCCTGCGCATCCTGAACGGCGTCGAGACCGTCTACGACACCCCGCTCTTCACCGGCATCATCGGGAAGGTCGAGGAGCTCTCCGGGAAGAAGTACGGCGAGAACCCCGACGACACCAAGGCCTTCAGGGTCGTGGCCGACCACCTCAGGGCCGCCACCTTCATCCTCGGCGACGGGGTCGTCCCGGCCAAGGTCGGACAGGGATACATCCTCAGGAGGCTCATCAGGAGGGCCAGCAGGTACCTCTCCAAGCTCGGTGTGGACGATGTCTGCATGTCCAAGATCTCCGAGGTCGTCATCTCCGAGTACTCCAAGGCGTACCCCGAGCTGTCCAGGAACAGGGAGACCATCCTGAACGACCTGACCGCCGAGGAGGAGAAGTTCCACAAGACCCTGACCAAGGGACTGAGGAGGTTCAACGAGATGATCGCGGAATCCGGCGATTCCGAGACCCTCGACGGGGCCGCCGTGTTCCGCCTCTACGACACATTCGGATTCCCCATCGAGCTGACCCAGGAGCTGGCCGCCGAGCAGGGCAAGAAGGTCGACGTCACCGACTTCGAGAACCGCTTCAAGACCCACCAGGAGAACTCCAGGATGGGAGCCGACCAGCAATTCAAGGGAGGTCTGGCCGACCACGCCGTGGAGACCACAAAGCTCCACACCGCGACCCACCTGCTCAACGCGGCCCTGAGGAAGATCGTGTCCCCGGACATCCAGCAGAAGGGATCCAACATCACCGCCGAGAGGCTCAGATTCGACTTCAACCTCGACAGGAAGGTCACCCCCGAGGAGCTGGCCGAGATCGAGAAGTTCGTGAACGATGCGATCAAGGCGGAGATCCCCGTCGTGTGCGAGGAGATGACCTACGAGCAGGCCAAGGAGCGCAACGCCATCGGGGTCTTCACCGACAAGTACGGGGAGATGGTCAAGGTCTACACCATCGGCGACGTCTCCTGCGAGATCTGCGGAGGACCCCACGTCAAGAACACCGCCGAACTCCAGGGCTTCAAGATCAAGAAGGAGGAGAGCTCGGCCGCCGGCGTCCGCAGGATCAAGGCCGTCGTAGGCAAGTTCGACTGAAACCCGCGCGGGTCGGACGCGTTCCGGCCCGCCACCTTACCTTTTTTGAATCCGAGATCGAAGGCACGGCCTCGTCGGAGTGATTTTGGATAAATGAGTGGACTGAGCGAGATTCGAACTCGCGACCTCCTGCTTGCAAAGCAGGCGATCTAACCAACTGATCTATCAGCCCGTTGGACCCGTGTAATCCAGGCCTTATTAAAAACCTTACGGGAACGGCCGGACCGTCCCAGACCGAACCTTCCGAGCCATATTTCCTGAAAAACGTGCGTTCCGCCGATGAATTAAAGATAACGCGCGCATACGCGCGGGCGTAAACGTGAGCACGCGCAACCATGAAATAGGAAGTCATGTTGTGGCGTGCTAGCACGTAGCATGGTGATACTATGTTCGGAAAGAGCGTCAGGCTTGAGAGGATAATGGACAGGAACACGGGCAACTGTGTCATCGTTCCGATGGACCACGGGATCTCGATCGGGCCCACCGAGGGACTGTACGACATGAAGAAAACGGTGGACGATGTGGCCAACGGCGGTGCTACCGCCGTCCTCATGCACAAGGGTCTCATCCGCTACAGCCACAGGAGCAGCGGTAACGACATCGGTCTGATCCTCCACCTCTCCGCCTCCACCGACCTCGGTGTGACGAGCAACAGCAAGGTGCTCGTCGCCACCGTCGAGGAGGCCATCAAGACCGGAGCCGACGCCGTATCCGTCCATATCAACGTCGGAGCGGAGACCGAACCCGACATGCTCGCCGACGTAGGGCGCATCTCCAGGGACTGCGAGGAATGGGGGATGCCCCTCCTCGTGATGGCCTACGCCCGCGGACCCAAGATCGAGAACTCCTACGACCCGCAGGCCATCGCCCACGCCGCCCGCGTGGCGACCGAGCTGGGAGCGGATGTCGTCAAATGCAGCTACACCGGCGACCCGGACACCTTCAAGGACGTCGTCAGGGGCGCCCTGGCACCCGTCGTCATCGCCGGAGGACCCAAGATGGACTCCGACGAGGCCATCCTCAGGATGGTCTACGATTCTATCCAGGCCGGAGGGCACGGCGTGTCCATCGGCAGGAACGTGTTCCAGCACAGGAACGTCGAAGGCATGACCCGCGCGATCTCGGACATCGTCCTCAACGGATACACCGTCGAGGAGTCCATGAAGAAGAACCTGAGCTGATCGCGATGGCATCCAAGGAGATCTGGGTCAGGGCCGATGTGCCCGACGACAAGGAGGACCGCAAGGAGCTCGTCCTCTCCGCGCTCGAATCCGGGATAGGGACGGCCATCGTCCGTCCCGGGGACGAGGACTTCTCGGAATTCGGGAAGGTCACCATCATAGTGAACGACGGCGGCGTCCTGAGCGACGGCTACGAGCTCGTCGAGCTCAGGACCCCCGAGGACCAGGACCGCGCGCTGTCCCTCGCAGGTAAGAGGGAGGGCGTCATCCTGGATTCCAGGGACTGGGCCGTCATCCCCCTGGAGAACATGATCGCGAAGTTCCGCGACACCGGGACCAAGGTCCTGGCCTGCGCCGACGACACCGAACAGGCGAGGCTGTACATGCAGACCCTCGAGAAGGGGGTCGACGGGGTGGTCGTCTGCACCGAGGATCCCAACGCGCTGCGCGGATTCTCCGACATACTGCAGGACACCGGCGTCGTGGAGCTCTCCGAGGTGGAGGTCCTCGATGTGAGGAACATCGAGATCGGCGACCGCGTATGCGTCGATACCGTCACGAACATGGTCCCCGGAGAGGGGATGCTCATCGGATCCCAGGCGGCATGCCTCTTCCTCGTGCAGAGCGAGAGCGAGGACAACGGGTACGTCGCGGCCAGGCCGTTCAGGGTGAACGCCGGCGCGGTGCACGCCTACGCCATGGGGCCCGAGGGCCGCACCAGGTACCTGTCCGAGTACAGGTCCGGGGACAGCATCGTCCTCGTCAACAGGAACGGGGGCACCAGGATGTCCGCCGTCGGGAGATGCAAGGTCGAGCAGAGGCCCATGGTCCTGGTCACCGCCACCGACGGCGAGAGGACGCACTCCACCATACTGCAGAACGCCGAGACCGTGAAGCTCGTCACCAGGGACGGGGCGATCTCGGTGTCGTCCCTCAAGAAGGGCGACAGGGTCCTCGCGAAGCTGGAGACCGGCGGACGCCACTTCGGCATGAAGATCGACGAGACCATCACGGAGCTCCGATGAGGGTCTGCGCCTCCCTCGGATCGGCGGCCGATCTGGCCCGCTGCGACACGGAGATGGTGGAGATCCGCCTGGACCTCCTGGGATCCGTCCCGGAGGCGAAGGACCGCGACCTCCTCGTGACGTACCGCGGCCCGGTGGACCTCGGCATCCTGCCGGAAGGGTTCTCCGGGATGATAGACATCGGCGAGGAGCCGAGACCGGAGACCCGGATAGGGATCGTCGCGTCCCATCACGACTACGAGGGCACCCCCACGGCGGAGAGGATCGTCTCCACGCTCAGGGGCATGGACTGCGACATCGCCAAAGGGGCGTACGCGGTCAACAGCCTGAGGGACCTCACCAGCATACTGGACGCGGCCGGGTCCGTGGGGAGGAGGCACGTCATCCTGGGCATGGGCGCCCTGGGCACCGTCACGCGCATACGCGCGTCCCTCCTCGGGAACGAATTCACGTTCGGATACGTCGGCGAGCCGACCGCGCCGGGGCAGCTGAGCGCCGAGCGCATGGAGGAGCTCGGGGACGACTGCGTCGTGCTCGGACTCCTGGGACACCCCCTGTCCAAGAGCAGGTCCCCCGCCATGCACGAGGCCGCCCTGAAGCGCGCCGGGATCGATGGGGTGTACCTCCCGTTCGAAACCGGGGACCTGGACCAGGTGGAGGAGGTCATCCGCGGATACGGGATCCGCGGGATGAACGTCACGATCCCCTACAAGCAGGAGATCATGGACCATCTGGACGCCGTCGACAGAGATGCCTCGGCGGTCGGTGCCGTGAACACCGTCACCAACGAGAACGGCAGGCTGATCGGGAGCAACACCGACGTCGTCGGGATCCGCACCGCCCTGGAGAGGGCGGGATTCGAAGCGGAGGACCGTCGCGTGCTGATCATGGGTTCCGGCGGGGCCGCCAGAGCGTTCGCCCACTTCGCCAACGGATGCGGGTGCGACATAACGGTCACCGGCAGGAACCGCGAGACCGGGGAATCCCTCGCATCCGACTTCGGGGCCTCCTTCAGGGATCCGAAATCCGTATCGACGATGATGTACGACCTCATCGTCAACTGCACCCCGGTCGGGATGTACTCCGACGGACCGTATCCCATCAACATCGCCGCCATACAGAAGGGACAGACGGTGTTCGACATGGTCTACGGGAAGGAGACGCCGCTCGTGCGCCATGCGCTCTCGGTCGGCTGCAGGGTGGCCCGCGGGGAGGACATGCTCGCGGGACAGGGGGCCGCGTCGTTCCGCATGTGGACCGGCGTGGAGGATTCTTTCGATATCATGAGGGAGCAGCTTTGACATCGACCGGCACGTCGTTCGGATCGATCACCGTGATCAACGCCATGCCCTGCAAGATAGGGGCGACCATAGGTGTCGGACTGACCACCGTCGCCAGATTCTCCGAGGGCGGTCCGGACCGCACCGTGCGCATAATCAGCGACGAGTCCGAGGACACGACCATGGCACGCATATGCGTGCGCAGGGCGTACGAGCAGGCCGGGATCGGGGAACCGGAGGGTTGGACCCTGGAGACGGAATCGGACATCCCCGTGTCGAGGGGCCTGAAGAGCAGCAGCTCCGCATGCAACGCCATAATCCGCGGCGTGTTCCGGGAGATCGGATACGACATGGACCCGGTGGACCTCATCAGATTGGGGGTCGCCTGCGCCAGGGAGGCAAAGGTCACCGTCACCGGATCCTTCGACGACGCCTGCGGATGCGGATTGGGAGGTCTGGTGATGACCGACAACCGTCAGGACGCGATCCTCGACAGGAGGGACATCGGAAGGTACGATGTGGTCATCTCCGTCCCGAGATTCAAGATCAGGAAATCCACCATGCCCATCGAGGCGCTCCACGCCGTCGCCCCGAAGATGCAGGAGGCCATCGCCATCGCGATGGAAAGGCCCTTCGAGGCCATGACGATCAACGGGAGGATCATATCCTCCGTCCAAGGCGTGGACAACTCCGTCGCGGAGAGGGCCGTGGACATGGGAGCGCTCGGTGCCGGGATGTCCGGCTCCGGACCGGCCGTGGCCATAGTGGTGCCCGAGGGCGACGGACCTTCGTTCGCGAGGGATCTGGGTCTGGACCCGGAAGAAACGATTTTGACTTCCACGAGGCGATCCGAATGACCACCATAACATTCCGCGGAGGGGACATCGAGGGGGAGGTCTCTCCCCCGCCCTCCAAGAGCCATACGCACAGGGCCCTCTTCCTCGCCTCCATGGCCGAGGGACGGTCCGTCGTCGACAGCTGCCTGCTGTCGGCTGACACCCTCGCGACCATCGACGCCTGCAGGGCCATGGGGGCATCCGTATCCATGGACGGCGACACCGCCACCATCGACGGAGGGGACCTGTCCGCTCCGACCGTTCCCGTGGACGCCAAGAACTCCGGGACCACCATGAGGCTGTTCTCCGGGATCTGCTCCATGTTCGACAGGCCCGTCACGATAACCGGCGACGATTCGCTGAAGAAGAGACCGATGGGCCCGCTCCTCGATGCGCTGACATCCTGCGGCGTCAGGTGCTCGTCCAACGACGGCCTCCCCCCGGTCACGGTCCAGGGGCCGAACAGGGGAGGGGATGTGTCGATCAAGGGGGATGTGAGCTCCCAGTTCATCTCCTCCCTGCTGCTGACCGCCCCCATGCTGGACAACGGGACCATACTCACCGTCGAGGGGAGGATGGTCTCGGAGCCGTACCTGGACGTCACCACGCGCATGATGGGGATGTTCGGTGCGGAATCGGAGAGGAACGGCAACGTCTTCATCATACCCGGAGGACAGGGATACAGGCCGTGCGACTACAGCGTCCCGGCCGACTTCTCGTCCGCCGCGTTCCCCATGGTCGCCGCCGCTCTCGGAGGCAGGTGCGCCGTGAAGGGATTGGACATCGAGGACCCGCAGGGCGACAAGAGGATCATCGAAATCCTCAGGCAGGCCGGTGCGACCGTCTCGGTGGAAGGGCGCACGGTCACCGTGGAGAGGAAGGAGCTCCACGGGATCGACGTCGACCTCGGATCCGCTCCGGACCTGTTCCCCGTGGTGGCGATGCTCCTGAGCACCGCCGATGGGGACAGCAGGCTGTACGGGGCGCCGCAGCTGAGATTCAAGGAGAGCGACAGGATCGAGACGACGGTCCGCATGATAGATGCCCTCGGCGGAGATGCCTCGGGCACCGACGACGGCTGCATCATCCATGGCGTGAAGAGGCTGAGCGGAGGGCGCGTGGAGCATCGCGGCGACCACAGGATCATGATGTCCGCCGCGGTCGCATCGATCGTGTGCGACAAGCCCGTCATCATGGGCGATCCGGAATGCGCCGCGGTATCGTATCCGGGATTCCCCGCGTCGATGGCATCCATCGGTCTGAGATCGGAGGCGTCCTGATGCACCAGTTCGGCGAGAGGGTCAGGTTCAGCCTGTTCGGCAGGAGCCACGGGCCCTGCGTGGGCGGGATCCTCGAGGGCGTGCCCGCGGGTTTCCCCATCGACGAGGATCACATCGCGGAGGAGATGGCACTCAGGAAACCCGTCGGGAAGATCGGCACACCCAGGAGGGAGGCCGACAGGGTGGAGATCGTCCAAGGAGTGGTCGATGGGAAGGCCACTGGACAGCCCATCCTCCTGAAGATAGCCAACCTCAACACGGACAGCTCGAAGTATTCCAAGTTCTATGAGACGCCCCGTCCGGGCCATGCGGACCTCCCGGCGCTCCTGAAGTTCCCGGAGCACGACCTCGGGGGGAGCGGACAGTTCTCCGGCAGGCTCACCGCCGCCGTCGTCGCCGCCGGGGCCATCGCCAAGCAGATGATCGCCCGCGACGGGATATCCGTCGACGCGTTCACGAGATCGGTCGGCGAGGTGTGCGACGGCTGCGCCCGTTCCGCCGAGGAGGCCCGCGGCTCCCGCATGTTCGCGACGAGGGCGTGCACATCCAACCTGGACGACTCCATGCGCGGTCACATCGAACGCATCGGCGCGGAGAAGGACAGCGTCGGAGGCACGGTCGAATGCATCATCTCCGGCCTCCCGATAGGATTCGGGGGCATATGGTTCGAGGCGCTGGACGCCGAGCTCGCGAAAGCGATGTTCGGTATCCCGGCATGCAAGGGGGTGGAGTTCGGGGACGGCTTCGAGCTCGCCGCGATGCGCGGCTCCCAATCCAATGACGGATACCGCATGAGGAACGGACGCATCGTCACCGAGAGCAATCACATGGGGGGCATCGTCGGCGGGATGTGCGACGGCGCGCCCGTCGTATTCAGGACGGTCTTCAAACCGACGCCTTCCATCGGCATCGAGCAGGACACCGTCAATCTCAGGACGGAGTCGGACGACACCGTCACCGTGGAGGGGAGGCACGACCCCTGCATCGTGCCGAGGGCCGTTTCGGTGGTGGAAGCCATGGCGGCGCTCACCGTGGCGGACCAGATCGCGAGGGGATTCCGATGGCATTGGACAACATAAGGGACGAGATCCGCGAGGTGGACGAGAGCATCCTGAAGCTGATGAAGCGCAGACTGGAGCTCGCGAAGATGGTCGGGGAGGACAAGGTGGCCTCCGGATCGGCCGTCCGCAACATCGCGCAGGAGAGGAACGTCGTCGACCGCTACAGGGGATTCGCCCTGGAGAACGGCATGAACCCGGTGTACGCCGAGGAGATCTGCAGGATCATGATGCAGGAATCCATCGGGGTGCAGGCCGCCCTGCCCAGACCGGCATCCGCCGCCAGGCACGTCGCGGTCATAGGGGGATTCGGCAAGATGGGACGCTGGATGTCCGATCTCCTCAGGGGATCCGGCCACCGCGTGGACATCATCGACCCGTCGTCGGGCAACGGGCTGACCGTCGAGGATGCGAAGTGGGCCGACGTGATCATCGTATCCATCCCGATATCCCGCACCGGCGGGATGCTCAGGGAGCTGGACCGCATCTGCAAGCCCGACGCGCTGATATTCGATATCGCATCGCTAAAATCGCCTTTCATAGACGTGCTCAGGGACCTGGGCTCCAGGAGGAGGGTCTGCTCGGTCCATCCGATGTTCGGACCTTCGGCGGAATCCATGTACGGCCGCAACGTCGTGCTCTGCGACTGCGGTTCCGCGGAGGCCGTGGACGAGACCATGAAGCTCCTCGGGAACTACGGCGGGAACATCCGCACGATGCCCGTGGAGGACCACGACAGGTACATGTCCTACGTCCTGGGGCTGAGCCATGCGGTCAACATCGCGTTCTTCACCGTACTCGAGAGGAGCGGCATCCCCGTGGACGATATGGAATCCGTGGCGTCCACCACGTACCAGAAGCTTATGGACACCAACCGCTCCGTCGCTCTGGAGGACCCCTACCTGTACTACGAGATCCAGCACATGAACTCCTCCAGGGGGACCATGCTGACCGAGTTCGACCGCGCCGTCCACGATGTGGTGGAGGCGGCGCTGAGCGAGGATCCGACGGCGTTCAAGGACCTGATGGACAGGGGTCGCAGATACTTCACCGAACGGTCATCCCTTTGAGGACCGAGAAAACGGGCATCATGCCCTTCATCACCCTGCGGCGGTCGTCGTAGAGGGAACGGTACAGGCGCGTCCTCCCCTCATCGGGGGAGAACGACCTGTCCACCTCCGCGGCCTCGGACAGCTTCCCGACGAGATCGGGGAAATCCCCCACGGCGTGCGCCCCCATGGCGCAATCCGTCAGGACGGCTCCGCCGCGGGTCTTCATGACGACGGCCTCGCTCCCGATCATGTCCGCCTTCATCTGATTCCAGACATCGTCGGCACTGCCGCCCTCCGTTATGGTTATCCTTCCCAGGTCCACCCCGGCCGAGCGGTACTCGTCGGTCACACCGATGTAGTCGTATCCGATCGCTTCGAGCACCGAGCGCCAGAGCGTCCCGCGGTCCGTATCCAGGGTCATGTTGAGGAACGCTCCGCTGGCATCGGTCTCGTCGCCGTATCCCCCCGTGAGGTACGGGAGGAACGTGACGCCCCTCGAGCCCGCGGGGATCTCGGACGCCTCCGCGCTCAATTCCCTGTATCCCACATCGCCGCCGTAGACGCTGTCCTTGAACCATCTCAGGGACAGACCCCCGGTGCGGATGAAGCCCCAGTAGAAGTACGAGTCGTCCAGCGACCCGCTGTTGAATATCAGGCCCTTGCCGTGGCTGCTGAGCTCCGGCACTATCCCGTCGGTGGAGACGCAGAACATGGCGCACGTCCCGGCGACATCGGCGGCCATCCCGGGGCGGAACATCCCGCATCCGAGCATGGATTGCATCGTATCGCCCGCTCCTCCGCAGACCGGGGTCCCCGCACGGAATCCCGTCGTCTCGGCGATCTCCGATGTCAACCCGCCGACGATGTCCCACGGCTTCACTATCCGGGGCATCATGTCCGCATCGATGCCGAGGATCGACAGCTGCTCCTCGGACCACCTCTTGCGTTCTACATCGTATCCGAGGCCCCATCCCGACATGGCACCCTGGTCGATGAAGGCGTCCTCCGCCTTCAGACCCGCCAGGTGCATCAGGACGTAGGGCGCGTTGTGGATGAACTTCGCCCCGTTCTCCCGGAATCCGGGGATGTTGCGTTGGAACCATCTGGCGAACAGCGCGGGGAACATGCAGCTGGCATCCGCGTTCCCGGTCTCCTCGCCCCAGATGGGGAGGGCCTGCGCGTTTATCGCATCGGCATCCTCCTGCGTGCGCGAATCCAGGTAGTTGACGAACGGGGTTATCGAATCGCCTTCGGGATCGACCCCGGTTATCCCGCAGATGATCCCGTCGCCCATTATGGATCTGACGCCGTGCGGGTCCAGTCCCTTCGAGACCATCTGTCCGGCGCAATCCCTCATCCCTTCTATCGTGAGGCGGAGATACTCGTCGGGATCCATCTCGACCATGCGGGGGCCGGGATAGCGTATGGTCGTCTGATGGGACGACTCGGCGACGCATTGCAACGAATCGTCGTACACGGCCACCTTGACGCTCTGCGTCCCGGCATCGAACCCCAGATAGTATCTTCCGCTCACGTTATCGGGCACCCGGAAGCGGTCCTGATACTGTTCCGTTGATGATGTACCCGATTCCTGGTAGATCATTCGTACCTGCGGGGATCGTATCTCCCGTCACGGATGCGAAGCATCACCTCGGCGGACACGCGCTCCAGCTCCTCCGGAGGGAACAGCCCCGAAGAGATGATCCTGGAACCGGCGGACGACATCACCGCGGTCTGCAGGATGGCGGAGCCGAACCTGCGCTGGATCGGGCCGGCCGACACCTCCGTCCTCTGGACCTTGTCGTAGAGGATGAACTCCGATGTCACATCGTACCCCCCGTACTCCAGGAGGAACGATTCGCCGCCCATGTCGAATCCCCTGTTCCTCTGGGCCAGGACGATGCGCCCGGCGAGGATGAGCGGTACGCCGACCGCGATGGCGATGAGCGAAACGACTGCGAGCGCCTTTTGGAACACGTCTGCGTCCTGTATCCGGCCCCACTCCATGCAAGCGATCGTACCGCACACCGCCAGGACGATGATCGAAACGAGCGCATAGGAGATTGACATGGTCCTCATGGCCCCTCCGCTCTGACGGACGGGTTCGGGCTCGAAGACGACCTCGGGCATCAGTTTCCCCATGAGCTCCACGACCTCCGCATCCTTCTTGAGAGGGCAAAGCAGAGGGACCATGGAACCGCCGTCCCCCGAGCCCAGCCCGACGACCTCCGCCTCCAGGGTGGACATCCCCAGCAGGCGGGCCAGGAGCGGCCTCCTGATACGGACGGTGTTGACCTTCTCGACCTTGAACGAACGCCTGGTCGTCGCGATCAGCCCGGACTCGACGGTCACCGTATCGCCTATGCGGTAGAGCCTGTAGTTGCAGTAGGTGAG
>CAVDQR010000017.1:0-14054 GCA_963611065.1 Bacteroides ovatus | reverse complement strand
TGTTCGAGGGGGACAGCAGCGGGCACGATTTCTACCACAGCATGAGGGTCCACGACCTGGCGCTGAGCATCTGCCGCCGGGAGGGAGGCGACGAATCCATCGTACGTCTCGCCGCGCTGCTCCACGACGCGGACGACCGCAAGATGTTCTCCACCGAGAACCATGCCAACGCCCGCCGTTTCATGGATTCCGAATCGATCCCGGCGGACGTCCAGGACAGGATATGCTCGGTGATCTCCCAGATCTCGTTCAAGGGGAAGGATTCCGTGGTCCCGGACACCCTGGAGGGGAAGATCGTCCAGGACGCCGACAGGATGGACGCCATAGGCGCCATCGGCATCGCCAGGGCGTTCGCCTACGGCGGGAGCAAGGGCCGCGCGATGCACATCCCCGGCGAATCGTACAAGGAGGACATGTCCGAGGCCGAGTACTACGCCAACAAGGGGACGTCTGTCAACCACTTCTACGAGAAGCTCCTGAAGCTCAAGGACATGATGAACACCGGCACCGCCCGTCGCATGGCCGAGGAGCGTCACGCCTACATGGTCGGGTTCCTGGACGAGTTCATGGCCGAGTGGGAGGGGCGCCGCCGACGATGAGGGTGAAGCGGTTCTTGGTGAAGTCCAGGATGCCGTCGTTCTTCATCCTCCCCAGCTCCGCGGACAGGGCGCTGCGGTCCACCCCCAGGTGGTCCGCCATCTCCTGGCGGTTCAGCGGGACCGTGAATTCGTTCCCCCCGGCGAGGCGGGCCTGATCGGACAGATAGGCGCGGACCTTGTCGCGGGTGGTCCTCTTGCACATCCTCTCGAGCCTGCGGTCCAATGCCAGCGCGTCCCTGGCGAGGATCTGCACCAGGTTCCCGATCAGCCTGCTGTGGAACTCGCAGGTGGACTTGCACACGCGGGTGACCTTGGCGATCTCCAGGAACAGCACCTCGGATTGACCGGACGAGACGACGCTCACATCCATGTTCTCCCCGTGGGCGCACGCGTATTCGGTGCAGACCACGCTGCCCGGTCCGTTGGACGACAGGACCGAGGAATTCCCCCACCAGTCCTGCTTGACCACGTCCACCGTCCCCTCCAGGACGACGCACAGCTCCTCGGCGGAATCCCCGCTGCGGAACAGGTACTCGCCCGGCCCGTACCTCTGCCTCCTGGCTCCGAGGCATTTGGACATTGCGATCATCTCCTGGTCGGAGATGCCGGCGAACAGGCCGGTGTTCCTGAGGATGTCTGCGACGTGGTTCATTCCGTTGTAGAAACAACATTTCCGTTATATATAACACACTCTCTAATCTACCCTACCGTAAGAGGTACGATACTATGTCGAACGAGATGTTCTGTTTCCAGTGCGAGCAGACCGCCGGAGGCGCGGGCTGCAAAGGAAAGGCCGGCGTTTGCGGTAAGACTTCCGAGGTCGCCATGCTCCAGGATGAGCTCACGGGCGCCCTGGTCGGTCTCGCCAGGACCGTCGAGAACCCCACTCCCCAGGTCAACAGCCTGGTCAGGAAGGCGCTGTTCGCCACCCTCACCAACGTCGATTTCGATGCCGACAGCATCAGGGCCATGACCGCCGAGGTCAGGAAGGCCGCCGGAGAGAAGAAGGGCCTGCTCGGCGCCTTCAAGAAGAAGGAGAACAAGGAGCTGGACATGTCCACCGTCTGGACCGCCCAGGAGGACATCCGCTCCCTCAAGTCCCTGATCCTGTTCGGGATGCGCGGCGTCGCCGCCTACGCCTACCACGCCGAGATGCTCGGAGAGACCAACGCCGATGTGGACGCCATGATGTACAAGGCCCTCCGCGCCGTCGGATCCGACGGAGGCATGGACGAGCTGCTGCCCGTCGTCCTCGAGGTCGGACAGGTCAACGTCACCTGCATGCAGATGCTGGACCGCGCCAACACGACCAAGTTCGGAACCCCCTCCCCCGCCACCGTCACCAGGGATGTCGAGGCCGGACCGGCAATCATCGTCACCGGGCACGACCTGGAGGACCTGAAGGCCATCCTCGAGCAGACCGCCGGCAAGGGCATCAACGTCTACACCCACGGCGAGATGCTCCCCGCCCACGCGTACCCCGAGCTCAACAAGTACCCCCACCTCAAGGGCAACTACGGTACCGCCTGGCAGAACCAGAAGAAGGAGTTCGACGTCCCCGCGGCCATCGTGTTCACCACGAACTGCCTGATGCCCCCGTCCGAGTCCTACAAGGACAGGGTGTTCACCACCGGACCCGTCTACTACTCCGGAACCGTCCACATCGACGACAAGAAGGACTTCTCCCCGGTCATCAAGAAGGCCCTGGAGCTCGGAGGCTTCAAGGAGGCCACCACCGGCAACGGCAGCGTCACCACCGGATTCGGACACGGATTCGTCCTGTCCGTCGCCGACAAGGTCGTCGAGGCGGTCAAGGCCGGACAGATCAAGCACTTCTTCCTGGTCGGAGGATGCGACGGATCCAAGCCCGGACGCAGCTACTACCGCGACTTCGTCGCCAACACCCCCGCCGACAGCGTCGTCCTGACCCTGGCCTGCGGGAAGTACAGGTTCAACGACCTCGACCTCGGCACCGTCGCCGGACTCCCCCGCATGATGGACATGGGACAGTGCAACGACGCGTACGGGGCCGTCCAGGTCGCCCTGGCCCTGGCCAACGCCTTCGGATGCGGGGTCAACGAGCTCCCGCTGTCCATGGTCCTGTCCTGGTACGAGCAGAAGGCCGTCTGCATCCTGCTCTCGCTGCTCTCCCTGGGCATCAAGGGCATCTACCTCGGCCCGTCGCTCCCGGCGTTCCTCTCGCCGGCCGTCCTCGACTTCCTGGTCAAGGAGTACGACATCCACCCCATCTCCGACTACGAGTCCGATATGAAGGCCATGCTCGGGTGATGCACCCATCCCGGCGGATTCTGCGGAATCCGTCGGGAAACCAAACCATTTCGTAGTCCGAATCCGTTTTTCGAACGTCTTACGTCGATTTTGTGTAAGAACTTCTTAATAGTCTGATTCCGGTCGAGCCGGCATGCGCATAACGATAGTCGGGTGCGGCTCCATCGGTTGCAAGCTCGCCAGGGCCGCGGACGAGATGACCGAGGTCAAGAGGATCTACCTCATGGATATGGACCGTCCCCGTGCCGAGAAGCTCGCCGACGAGCTCAAGAAGGCCATCGTCGTGGACAACGTCGAGGAGGAGCTGTATCACTGCGACCTCGTGATCGAGGCGGCCTCCCAGGCGGCCGCGAAGGACATCGCCCCCAAGGTGGTCTCCAGGGGAGTGGACATCATGCTGATGTCCGTCGGAGCCCTGGTGGACGACGATTTCAGGACCATGGTCAAGGAGAAGGCGTGCCACGCCGAGGCCAAGATCTTCATCCCGTCCGGTGCGATCTGCGGGACGGACGGACTCAGGTCGTCCGCCGTCGGGAGGCTGGACGAGGTCGAGCTGATCACCACCAAGGGTCCGAAGAGCCTCGAGGGCGTCCCGTACATCATCGACCACGGCATCGACGTGGACAAGGTCAAGGAGCCCACGGTCATCTTCACCGGCTCCGCCAGGGACGCTGTCAGGCTGTTCCCCAAGAACATCAACGTCGCCGCGACCGTCGCTCTGCTGGGTGTCGGATTCGACAGGACCAAGGTCAAGATCGTCCTGGATCCCGCCAGCCACAGCAACTCCCACGAGCTCAGGCTCAGGGGCGAGTTCGGCGAGATGACCTGCCACACGTACAACGTGCCGTCCCCGGACAACCCCAAGACCTCGTACCTCGCATCCCTCTCCGCCATATCCGCGCTGAAGAGGATCGTCGGGAACGAGTGGATCGGCATCTGAGAATCGCCTTACCGCCTCCGGGCGGGCTTCTTTCCAACGGCGTGCCGGACGGAAGTTCGGCACGCCTTATCTACGGAATGCATGATGTCGGGTCATGCAGAAGACGAGGGCCGAGAGGCTTTTGGAGAACGCGGACGGCATGGATGCCGTCGTCATAGCCAACGACGGGGAGCCCTTCCTCGATTCGGCTTTCTGGTATGTGACGGAGCAGACCTCGGGGACCTTCGAGGGGAGCTTCGCCATCGTCGGACCGAACGGATTGGACGTGATCGTGAGCATCCTCGAGGAGGAGGGCGCCCGCTCGGGAGCGGGGAACGTCCACGTCTACCACGACCGCAAGGAGCGCGACCAGTTCGTGAAGGACGCGCTCAAGGGATGCTCCAAGGTCGGGTTCAACGTCAACAGCGTCTCCTACGCCGCCGCGGAATACGTCAGGAAGACCGCGGAGATCGAGATCGTCAACGCGTCCAAGGCCATCGGGGACACCGTCTCCGTCAAGGATGCCAAGGAGATCGAGGCCACGAAGAAGGCCTGCAAGATTTCTTCGCAGGTCGCCGGGGAGATCCCGGACATGCTGTCCGAAGGCGTCTCCGAGAGGGAGGTCGCCTCCAGGATGGACAACCGCATGCGCGAGCTGGGCGGGACGGGGAACGCCTTCGACACCATCGCGGCGTTCGGGGCATGGTCCTCGCAGCCCCACCACATGCCCTGCGATTACAGATTGAAGAAGGGCGACACCGCGCTGTTCGACTTCGGCACCAAATACGACAGGTACTGCTCGGACATGACCCGCACCGTGTTCCTCGGGAAGCCCCCGGAGGTCCTGGAGAGGGCGTACGACGTGGTCCTGAGGGCGCAGGAGGCCGGTATCGCGGAGTACCGCGACGGCGCCAAGGCCTGCGATGCCGATCTGGCGGCGAGGAAGGTCATCGACGATTCCGAGTTCAAGGGCAAGTTCATCCATTCCTTCGGCCACGGCATCGGGATGGACGTGCACCAGCACATCTCCGTGTCCCCCAAGTCTGAGCACATCCTGAAGGCCGGCAACATCGTCTCCGCCGAGCCGGGCGTGTACATCCCCGGCGTCGGAGTGTACATCCCCGGCGTGGGCGGGATCAGGATCGAGGACACCGTGCTGATCACAGAGGACGGATGCGAGATCCTCACCTCGTTCGACCACTCGTTCACGGTGGTATGATGGAATCCGTCTCTCTGAAAGCCGAGGAGGCGCAGGACGTCCTCCACCTGGCGGTGGAGAGGATGAGGGAGCTGGGCGCGGAGTTCGCCGACGCCCGTTCCCAGACCACCAGGGTCACAGGGGCCAGCACCATCAACGGCGACCTGAAGCAGCTGGTCCAGAGGAGCACCGGCGGGATATGCCTGAGGGCATGGTCCGGAGGGCGCTGGGGATACGGCACCGTCACATCCTTCGACCGCGAGGCGGTCATGCGCGCGGCCGAGGAGGCGGCGGCCAACGCCAAAGGCGACGGGATCCCGGGGATGTCCCTGGAGCCGTCCGCGGTCACCGGCAACTACCGCGCCAAGGTGAGGATCCATCCCGATTCCGTGGATCTGGATGAGAAGATCTCCGCGGCGCTGGACCTCGACAGGGCGCAGGCGATAGACGACCGCATTATCAACCGCGCCGGAGCGTATTCGGAAGAGATCAAGACCAACGCGCTGGTCAATTCGGCCGGCTCCGATCTGAGCTGGGAGGAGGTCCGCACCATCTGCCGGGCGATGTCCATCGCGGCCGACGGACAGAGGATGGAGCAGTACTACGAGGGTCCGGACAGCACCAAGGGGTTCGAGATCGTCAAGGACGCCGACCTCGAGGAGATCGGCAGGACCGCGGCGAGGGAGGCCGTCGCCACCCTGTCGGCCGAGCGCGCCCCGTCCGGCAATCTGACGGTCATCTCGGATCCGATGGTCTCCGGCCTGCTGGCCCACGAGGCCATGGGGCACGCCTCCGAAGGCGACGAGATCACCAAGAAGCGCTCGTTCCTGACCGACGCGGTCGGCAGGAAGGTCGCGTCCGACCTGATAACGATGTACGACGACGGCACGGTCCCCGGAGCCCACGGCTCCATCCCGTTCGACGACGAGGGGACCCCGTCATCAAAGGTCACGATAATCGACCGCGGGGAGTACAAGGGCTACATGCACAGCCTGGAGACCGCCTCCCGTCTGGGGGTGCACCCCACCGGCAACGGCAGGGCGGAGAACGCCGGGAAGAGGGTGTGGGTCAGGATGACCAACACGTTCTTCGGACCCGGCGAATGGGACAAGGACGAGCTGGTCGCCGATACGAAGGAGGGCATCCTGTGCGACAAGATGCTGAACGGCATGGAGGATCCGGTCGGAGGGTGCTTCGAAGCCAAATGCCTCCGCGGGTTCCTGATAAAGAACGGCGAGATCGTGAAGCCCCTCCAGTCCTTCACGCTGACCGGACGCTCGGTCGACATCCTGTCGTCCGTGGACGCCCTCTCCAAGGAGGTCCTTCTGGACGGGGGGATGTGCGGCAAGGGGATCGAGGATTGGGTCCGGGTATCCACCGGGGGTCCGTACATGCGCGCCAGGATGATCGTGGGGGGAGGACAGTGATCGACAACTACGTGGAGAAGGCCCTGCAGGCCGTCGAGGGATACGGGCAGGCGGAGGCGTACGCCTCCGAGTCCGTGATCCACACCGTCTACATCGACGGCACCCGCATCAGCAACATCGAGACCAAGCGCGAGTCCGGGATCATGGTCAGGATGGCCGACGGAGGCCGTCAGGGGAAGGCTTCGACCGTTCTCAGCGGGGACCTGTCGGTGCCCGAATGCGTGAGGATGGCCGAGAACGTCCTGCGCTTCTCCCCGGAGAGCAAGGAGCCCCGCTCGTTCGCCGTCCCCGGGAAGGCGAGGATCGCTGCGCCCGATGTCTGGGACCGGAAGGTCGAGGACGTCACCCCCGATGCCCTGAGGGACATGGCCAGGAGGCTGATCGACTCGTGCGACGTCGACATCCCGAGGGCCCAGATCCGCGTTTCCACCAACGTCTCGAGGGTCATGAACACCAACGGCGTCGACGCGTCCCACAGGAGCACCCTGGTGTACGGCCATTTCACATCCATGTTCAGGGGCGAGCATCCCGGCGAGGGGGCGGAGACGTTCCACGGGACGCATCTGGACGTCCCCATCGAGGATATCGGCGCATCCCTGTCCAGACAGGCCAGGGATTCCGCTTCCGCCAAAGGCTTCGAGGGGCACGAGAGCCTCTCCATGATCCTCCCGCCGGGTCAGCTCGGCGAGATGATCCTGACATCGGTCGGTTCCGCCGTCAACGGTGAGAACGTGAAGTACGGCAGGAGCGTCTGGAAGGACTCGGTCGGACAGGAGGTCGCCTCCAAGGAGCTGACCTTGATCGACGATCCGACCGTCCCCGCGCCGCTGTCCTGCGTGTTCGACGACGAGGGCACCCCGACGGAGAAGCGCACCGTGATCGAGGACGGCGTCCTGAGGTCGTTCCTGAGGGACTCCTTCTGCGGTGAGAGCACCGGGAACGGCATGAGGAGGTCCAGCGTGGAGGCCCAGGGGGCCTTCGAGAGGACCCCGATCGTGAAGCCGCTGAACCTGACCGTCAGGCCCGGAAGGTACTCCAGGGACGAGATCGTCTCCCAGACCGACCGCGGGATCCTCGTGGAGAGGTTCGCCAATCCCGAGGCGGACGAGCTGTCCGGGAGGTTCGGATTGAACGTCAGGTGCGGATACCTGATCAGGAACGGGGAGGTCGTCGGAGTGGTGAACAACTCGCTCCTCATGGGCAACATGCTCGAGGCCGTGAAGGCTGTCGAGATGATCGGCTCGGACGTCGTGCAGACCGGCGTGATCAGCGTCCCGACGATGTCGTTCTCCGGTGCGGAGCTGGCAGGGAACCGATGATAGACAGGATGCTCATCCGCGGGGCCAGGGTCCACAACCTCAAGAACGTCGATGTGGACATCCCGCTCGGGAAGATCGTCGGTATCGCCGGGGTATCGGGCTCCGGGAAATCGTCGTTGGCACTGGGCGTGCTGTACGCCGAGGGCTCCAGGCGCTATCTGGAGGCCCTCTCGACATACACACGCAGGCGCATGACGCAGGCTTCCAAAGCATGCGTGGACGAGGTCCTGTACGTCCCCGCCGCGCTGGCGCTGCATCAGCGCCCCGGCGTCCCGGGGATACGCAGCACCTTCGGGACCGGCACGGAGCTGCTGAACGGCCTGAGGCTCATGTACTCCCGTCTGGCGGAGCACCGCTGTCCGAACGGGCACTACCTGAAGCCGACGATCGATGTCGCGGCGGAGAAGGAACTGGTCTGCCCCGTGTGCGGGGAGCGCTTCTATGCGCCTTCCGCGGAGGAGCTGGCGTTCAATTCCCAGGGAGCCTGCCAGAGGTGCGGGGGCACCGGGAGCGTGCGCACCGTGGACATGTCCACACTGGTGCCCGACGAGTCCCTGACCATCGACGAGGGCGCGGTCGCCCCGTGGAACAGCCTGATGTGGTCTCTGATGACCGACGTGTGCCGCGAGATGGGCGTCCGCACGGACGTGCCGTTCCGCGAACTCACCGACAAGGAGAAGGAGATCGTCTACAACGGTCCTCCCGTCAAGAAGCACATCCTGTACAAATCGAAGAATTCGAACAACGCCGGCGAGATGGATTTCACCTACTACAGCGCCGTCCACACGGTGGAGAACGCCCTGTCCAAGGTCAAGGACGAGAAGGGCATGAAGCGGGTGGAGAGGTTCCTGAAGGAGGAGGTCTGTCCGGATTGCCGCGGGACGCGTCTGTCGGAGGCGGCCCGCGCCCCCAAGCTGAGGGGCATCTCGCTGGACGAGGCGTGTTCGATGACCCTCTCGGATCTGGTCGGGTGGGTGGATGGCGTCCCCGACAGCATGCCCGAGGAGATGCGCCCCATGGCGGAGAGCATCTGCGAAGCGTTCGGGAGCACCGCGAAGCGGCTGATGGACCTCGGATTGGGGTATCTCACTCTTGACCGCTCGGCTTCGACGCTGTCCACAGGAGAGAGGCAGAGGATGCAGCTGGCCCGTGCGGTCCGCAACAGGACCACGGGAGTGCTATACGTTTTGGATGAGCCGTCGATCGGATTGCATCCGTCCAACATCGTCGGATTGATCGGTGTCATGGACGACCTTGTGTCCGACGGGAACTCGGTCATCCTGGTCGACCATGACATCCAGATCCTGAAGGAGGCCGATTGGATCGTGGAGATGGGTCCGGAGGCCGGGGCCAACGGCGGTCGCGTCATCGCTCAAGGATCGATCGGTTCCATCGAAGCCGATCAGGATTCCAGGATCGGGCCGTTCCTCTCCGGGAAGGCGGAGACGCTCACGCGCATCCGCGCTCCGAAGGAGGATATGTTCGCGAACGGGACCATCCGCATGTCCACATCCCAGATCCACACGGTCAAGCCGCTGGATGTGGGGATCCCCAAGGGCAGACTGACCGTCGTGACGGGGGTGTCGGGCTCCGGAAAGACCACGATGGTCCTGGAATGCCTCGTCCCGGCGCTGGAGGCGTCCATCGACGGGCGCGAACTCCCGTCCCACATCCGTTCGGTGGATGCCGACGGCATCCGTCATGTGAAGCTCATCGATGCGACGCCCATCGGGATCAACGTGCGCTCGACCGTCGCCACATACGCGGGAGTCCACGACGAGCTGAGGAAGATGTTCGCGAAGACCGCCGATGCCAAGGAGAGGGGCTACGGCGCGGGCGATTTCTCATACAACACCGGCAACCTGCGCTGCGCGGGCTGCGACGGCACCGGCGTCGTCAACCTCGACGTCCAGTTCCTTCCCGATGTCAGCATCCCGTGCCCGGATTGCCGCGGGTCCCGCTATTCGAGGACCGCCGGCGAGATCAGGATTCAGAACAAGGCCGGGGAGACGGCATCCATGCCCGAGCTGATGGACATGGACGTGAACACGGCCATCGGGTTCTGCAGGGATATGAGGTCGGTCTCCCAGAAGCTGGGGGTCCTGAAGCAGCTCGGTCTCGGTTATCTCACGCTCGGGGAGGAGACCCCGAGTCTGTCCGGAGGGGAGGCCCAGCGTCTGAAGCTGGCGAGCGAGATCGGCAGGACGCAGACCGATTCGGTCTTCGTGTTCGACGAGCCGTCCATCGGCCTCCATCCGCTGGACGTGCAGGTCCTGCTGGGAGTCTTCCAGGCTCTATTGGATAACGGGGCCACCGTCGTGGTCATCGAGCACGACCTCGACGTGATCCGCAACGCCGACTATGTCATAGATATGGGGCCGGGAGGCGGCGAGAGCGGCGGAAGGATCGTCGCGAGCGGGACCGTGCAGGATATCGCGGGTAACGCGGACAGCATCACGGGCAGATATCTGGGCCGAAGATTCAGAAAGGCGGTTCGAGGACGATCCTCTGCCTGTCGCCGGCCTCGTCCATGCCGGAGCAGTCTCCGACGAACTTCCCGATCCTGATGACGGGATAAGGGGAAACGGGTTTTCCATCTTCGCCGCTCAGCGGCGTCGGACCGAAGAAGAAGCACAGCGCACCCGGTCCGGGCCAGTACGCTATGTCGCCCGTCTCGAGCTCCGTGACCCTGCCCTCCTTGGGCATCAGGGCCTTGATCGGACACTCGCAGTAGGCCATCCCCCCGAGCATGTTGGTGGTGAGCTCGAGGGGAAGGGTGAGCCAGATGGCGTTCGAGATGTCCGAATCGTCGAGTTCGGCCGGGAAGCTCCCGTTCCTCGTCCTGACGGTCAGACGGCTCATGCGCTCATCCGGCTCCTTTGGAGTTTCAGTTCTTCCTCTCGAAGAGCTTGCGGATCTCTTTTCCGGTGGCCTCGAGCTGGAGCTTCTTCTCGGCTTCCTCCATCTCGTTGAGTCCCTTGAGTCCGTTCTCGAAGTCGGCCCTCCACTGGTTCTTGAAGGTGCCGTCGTGGATGTCGTCCAGGATGGACTGCATGCCCTCCTTGGACTTCTCGGTGATGACCCTGTCCCTCCTGGTCAGACCGCCGTACTCGGCGGTGTTGGAGACGACGTGCCACATGAGCTCGAAGCCGCCGGCGTAGATCAGGTCGTCGATCAGCTTGGTCTCGTGGAGAACCTCGAAGTAAGCCATCTCAGGGGGGTACCCGGCCTTGGTGAGGGTCTCGAATCCGGCCTTGATCAGGGCGGTCATTCCTCCGCACAGGACGGCCTGCTCGCCGAAGAGGTCGGTGTAGGTCTCGTTGTCGAAGGTGGTCTCGAAGACTCCGGCGCGGGTGGATCCGAGTCCCTTGGCGAGGGCCAGGGCGACGTTCTTGGCGTTGCCGGTGTAGTCCTGGTAGACGCAGATCAGAGCGGGGACGCCGAATCCGGCGACGAACTCGTCCCTCTCTTTGTCTCCGGGGGACTTGGGGGCCATCATGATGACGTCCACGTCCTCGGGAGGGGTGATGAGCTTGTACGTGATGTTGAATCCGTGGGCGAACTCGAGGGCGGCTCCCTTCTTGAGGTTGGGGGCGACGAACTCCTTGTAGATGTCCGGCTGGATCTCATCGGGCAGCAGGATCATGACGACGTCGGCTCCTTTGACCGCGTCAGCGAACTCGGCGACCTTGAGGCCGTCCTCCTTCGCCTTGTTCCAGGACTTGCCGTCCTTCCTGACGCCGACGGTCACATCGATCCCGGAGTCGTGGAAACAGAGGGCCTGGGCCCTTCCCTGCGCACCGTATCCGAGAACGGCGACTTTCTTTCCGTCGAGGACCTTGAGGTCCGCGTCATTGTCATGGTATAGCTTCATGATGTACACCTGATGGGCGCCGATTTCCTAGGTCCTTGATATACTTTATTTGCGAGCCTGCGTGCGATGCGAAAGGCGTGGGATTCATATCATCGGAGCCATCTAGGACGGGTCGAGATGTGCGCTAACACCGATCCGGAACGCGACGAGCTGATCGACCTGATGATGGTCTTCCCGAAGAAGATGGGCGTGTTCAGCCGTACGCTCGTCTCCAGGTATCTGAAGGATACGCGCATCAAGCCGCACCACCTGATGCTGATCCACAACATCGGGGCCGGCGACGGGATATCCCAGAAGGACCTGGCGGAGGAGCTCCCGTTCGACAAATCGTACATCTCCACGGGGGTCCGCGAGCTCATCGACATGGGATTGGTGTACAACGAGAGCGAGGGCAAGGTCCACAGCCTGAAGCTGACGGATGCGGGCAGGGACATCAAGGCCATGGGGGAGATGATGTTCGATCTGATACAGAACTCGCTGCTCGGGGTGCTCTCCGAGGAGGAGCGGCAGACCCTCATCTCGCTGCTGCGGAAGGTCGATGCGCACGCCGACGAGCTGATCGCTCGCATGGATGAAAAGAATAGTTGACAACAAAACTATCGCGGAGACTCGGGAATCCGGGCTCTCCGGGCATTTCTATATTTATAAGGAAAGGACGCCCGAACATCATCGCGACGTCCGTTCGCCTTTTTCGGGACCGACTTGGTTGTTTACCCAACCTTCATATAGAGGTTCAATCTCTCGGCGATTCCGTACTAATTCCTGGGAGGGATTAGAATAGCAGTCGAACAAATCACCTATGAAAACATAGACCCGAAGGTCCGCAACACCATCATGATCGGCCTGTGCGTCGCCATGCTGGCCGCTTGCTTCGACGGTACCATCGTCGGAACCATCGGGACCATAGTGGCCCAGGACCTCGGCGGCCTGGACCTCTACGCATGGATGGCCACGGCGTACATGCTGTGCGAGACCATCATGATCCCCATCGCCGGGAAGCTCTCCGACCTGTACGGGAGGAAGCCCCTGTTCCTCATCGGCCTGGCGCTTTTCGTCGGAGGATCCGTCCTCGCCGGAATGTCCACCAACATGGAGTTCTTCATCGCATGCCGTGCGATCCAGGGACTCGGAGGAGGTATCCTCATCCCCGTCGCCATGGCGGCGGTCGCCGACCTGTACTCCCCCAGCGACAGGGCCAGGATGCAGGGGATGCTCGGAGCGATCTTCGGAGTCGGAAGCGGTATCGGGCCCCTCCTCGGAGGATACATCGAGGGAGCGGCGAGCTGGCACTGGTGCTTCTACATCAACGTCCCGCTGGCCATCATCGCGTTCGCCCTCACCATCAAGAAGTTCCCGACGCCCGTGGACGACGGGCAGAGGCACATCGACGTCAAGGGCATCGCCCTCCTGACGCTGTTCCTCGCCGACATCCTGCTGTTCATCGAGTTCGGCGGATCCAAGTTCGCGTGGGTCAGCGCACAGGTTCATCGAGTTCGGCGGATCCAAGTTCGCGTGGGTCAGCGCACAGTCCGCGGCAATGATCATCGCCGCGGTCGTCCTGCTGCTGCTGTTCGTCCTCGCCGAGAAGAAGGCCATCGAGCCCATCCTCGCCCCGCACCTGATCAGGAACAAGACGGTCATCATGGCCGGCGTGTTCATGTTCCTCTTCGGAATCGGAATGGTCGGTGCGATGATGTACACCAACATGTTCGTCATCGCGGTGATGGGCCTGGACACCCTCGAGGCCGGAATCTGGTCCCTGGCGATGATCGCCGGAATGATGATCACCTCGATCTCCTCCGGTATGTTCCTCCACAAGACCGGATACAAGCCTTGGCTGATCGCCGGGCCTATCCTGTGCTTCATCGGACTGTACTACCTGTCCGGAATGGCGGTCGATCCGACCATGGTGCTGACGCAGGCGGTCCGCGACACCTACATGACCCGCTACCTGGTGGGAATCTTCGTGCTCGGTCTCGGACTGGGCTGCATGATGTCCGTCGTCATGACCGCGGTCCAGAACAGCTCCAAGCCGTCCGAGATCGGGATGACCACGTCGTCGGTCAACCTGCTCAGGTCGATCGGATGCACCATGGGTACCGCCATCTTCTCGCTGATCATCAACGCGAGGCTGTCCGGCGACCTGCAATCCCAGCTGTCCGGCTACCCCGGCGTCTACGATCAGATCCTGGCGGCCAACGGAGGGGTCATCAACACCGGTGTCCTGAACCACATCATGGAGTTCCCGATGTACATCGGCAACATCATGACCGCATTCGCCGACAGCGTGGACTTCTCGTTCCTCGCCGGCGGAGCGATCATCCTGGTGCTGGTCGTCATCGGTATCATCTTCAAGGCCGAGACCCCCGACGTCGACGAGGAGTTCGAGGAGGCCAAGAAGAAGGTCGAGTCCGGCGAGTGAGCCGGAC